>CAMDSU010000001.1 GCA_945907335.1 Bordetella parapertussis
GCAATTGGCGCATAGCGGGGACGCGGTGCTGTTGTCGCCCGCTTGCGCCAGTTTGGACATGTACACCAACTATGTCGCCAGGGGACAAGAATTCAGCGATGCTGTGCAGCAGTTGGCCATGCTCGAGGGTCAGCCATGAGCACTGAAAGTCTCAGCATGAGCGAGCGCATCGGACGCTGGTTTGGCAATCCGCCCAGAGAAGGTGTGGATGCTTTACCCGTGCGGGTTCATGGCCGTGAATTTGCAAGAACCGGTGCAGCCCCCGGCAGTATCAAAGGATTCGATCAACCTTTGATATGGGCCATCGCAGGCTTGCTGATGTGGGGCTTGGTCATGGTGTATTCGGCATCGATTGCATTGAACGACAACGCCCCCACCAGCCATGTGTGGCATGCCCAGTATTTAGCCCGTCACGCCTTGTCGGTGTGCATTGGTTTTGTGGTGGCGTTGTTGGTGTTTCAAGTGCCGATGGAGCGTTGGGAAAAAGCCGCGCCATGGGTTTTCATTGTGTCCATCGTGTTGTTGATTGCAGTGCTGTTGCCATTCATTGGCAAAAGCGTCAACGGGGCTCGCCGTTGGATAAGTTTTGGTTTCATCAATTTTCAACCCTCTGAATTGGCCAAACTGGGCACGCTCTTGTATGCAGCCAATTACATGGTGCGCAAGATGGATGTGAAGGAAAAGTTTTTCGCGGCGGTCACGCCCATGGCGGTGGCGATTGCCATCGTCGGCTCCTTGCTATTGGCAGAACCTGACATGGGTGCGTTCTTGGTGATTGCAGTCATCGCCATGGGCATCTTGTTTTTAGGGGGTGTCAATGCCCGCATGTTTATTTTGATCACAGGTATTTTGTTGACTGCCTTTGCCTTGATGATTGCTTTGTCGCCATGGCGGCGCGAGCGAATTTTTGCTTACCTCGACCCCTTTGGCGCAGAACATGCATTGGGCAAAGGGTTTCAGTTGTCACATTCATTGATCGCCTTTGGGCGAGGTGAAATCTTCGGCGTCGGACTCGGTGGCAGCGTTGAAAAACTGCATTGGTTGCCCGAGGCGCACACCGATTTTTTACTTGCTGTGTTGGGCGAGGAATTCGGCCTGGTAGGTGTGGTCATCGTGATCGGTGTGTTCATGTGGCTGACACGCCGCATCATGTTCATCGGTCGCCAAGCGATCGCCATGGACCGCGTGTTCTCCGGCTTGGTGGCCCAAGGCGTAGGTGTGTGGATCGGCTTTCAGGCATTCATCAACATGGGCGTGAACCTCGGCGCCTTGCCCACCAAAGGGCTGACCTTGCCGCTGATGAGTTTTGGCGGTTCAGCCATTTTGATGAATCTGGTGGCATTGGCCATTGTTTTTCGGGTGGATTATGAAAACCGTCTCATGATGCATGGGGGACGCGTATGAACAAGCGCACAGCATTGGTCATGGCCGGCGGCACAGGGGGTCATATCTTCCCGGGCTTGGCCGTGGCCGAGCTGTTGCGTGACCGTGGCTGGCGAGTGCATTGGCTGGGCGCGCCTGCCCCCAGCATGGAAAGCGAATTAGTGCCACCCAAAGGCTTTGTCTTTGAACCGGTCAGCTTCGGCGGTGTGCGCGGCAAAGGCGTGGTCACGCTGGCTTTGTTGCCGATGCGGTTGTTGCATGCGTTTTGGCAAAGCTGGAGAGTGGTGCGGCGCTTGAAACCCGATGTATTGATTGGTCTGGGTGGCTACATCAGTTTTCCTGGCGGCATGATGGGTGTGTTGAGTGGCAAGCCGCTGGTGCTGCATGAGCAAAACGCTGTCGCGGGTTTGGCCAATAAAGTCATGGTCCATGTGGCTGACCGTGTGCTGTCCACATTCCCCGATGTATTGCCCCGCAGCCAATGGGTTGGCAATCCGTTGCGCCAGGCATTCACAGCGCAGGCTGCCCCTGACGAACGGTTTTCTCAGCGACAAGGGCCATTGCGCGTGCTAGTTGTGGGTGGCAGTTTGGGCGCGCAATATTTAAACAGCGTGGTGCCGCAAGCCTTGGCATTGATTCCTGCGCAGCATCGGCCCCATGTGATTCACCAAGGCGGCAGTAAACATGTGGCGCAACTGCAAACCAATTACCAGCAGGCAGGCGTCGAGGCTGAATTGGTGGCGTTCATCGATGACACGGCGACGGCATTTGCCCAAGCTGATTTGGTGATTTGTCGCGCCGGTGCGAGCACGGTCAGTGAAATCGCTGCTGTTGGAGCCGCGGCATTGTTTGTGCCATTTGCCCATGCCGTCGATGACCACCAAACCGTCAATGCACAATTTTTAGTGCAACACCAGGCTGCGTGGCTGAAGCAACAAACCGATATGAGTGCACGCACCTTGGCTGACTTTCTGCAAAGCATTGACCGTGCGCAGTTGCTGGAAATGGCGATGCGTGCCCATGGTTTGCGCAAAACCACCGCCACTCAGGAAGTGGTCGATGCATGCGAAGAGGTGACCGCATGAAACACGCCATTCGCCATGTGCATTTTGTGGGCATCGGTGGCTCGGGGATGAGCGGCATTGCAGAAATTTTGCACAACCTTGGCTATACCGTCAGCGGCACGGACATCGCCGACAGTCCGGTGTTGCGTCGGTTGCAAGCCATGGGCATTCAAACGCGCGTCGGCCATGACGAACAACATATCAGTGGCGCAGATGCGGTCGTGACTTCTACAGCGGTACACGCCGACAACCCAGAGGTGGTGGCGGCGCATCGCAAATGGATTCCCGTGGTGCCGCGCGCAGTCATGCTGGCCGAACTCATGCGCTTAAAACAAGGCATTGCGATTGCAGGAACCCACGGCAAAACCACCACCACCAGTTTGGTCGCCAGCGTGTTGGCCCAAGCTGGCCTAGACCCTACCTTCGTGATTGGCGGACGTTTGATCAGCGCGGGGGCAAATGCCAAACTCGGCTCCGGTGAATACATCGTGGTGGAGGCCGACGAATCAGATGCGTCCTTTTTGAACCTGAATCCCATCATGTCGGTGGTCACCAATATTGATGCAGACCACATGGAAACCTATGGCCATGACTTTGGCCGTTTGAAGCAGGCGTTCATCGAGTTTTTGCACCGCATGCCGTTTTATGGCGCGGCAGTCTTGTGTGCCGACGACCCGGTGTTGCAAAGTATTTTTCCCGAGGTGTCGCGCCCCATCACCAGTTACGGTTTGTCAGAAAACGCCCAGGTGCGTGCACACGAGGTACGGGCCGACGGATCACGCATGCGCTTTCATGTCACTCGCAGCAATGGCATCACCTTGCCGGATTTGGACATTGTGTTGAACCTGCCAGGCGTGCATAACGTGCGCAATGCCTTGGCCGCCATCTCCATTGCCGTGGAATTGAATTTGCCCGACGAGGCGGTGATCAAGGCATTGGCCGATTTCAAAGGGGTGGGTCGTCGGTTTCAAAACCATGGCGAAATGCCTGCCCTTGGTGGCGGTCATTACACCTTGATAGAAGACTATGGCCACCATCCTGTAGAGCTTGCGGCCACGATCGAAGCCGCACGAGGTGCATTTCCAGGCCGCAGATTGGTGCTGGCGTTTCAACCACATCGTTACACCCGCACCCGCGATTGTTTTGAAGATTTTGTGCAAGTACTGCGCCTGGCCGATGTGGTCTGGTTGACCGAGGTCTACGCCGCCGGTGAAGCGCCCATTGCGGCGGCCGATGGCCGTGCCTTGGCGCATGCATTGCGTGTCGCGGGACAACAGGCCTTGGTGTTTGCGCAAGATGTGTCGCAATTGGAGTCGCTGGTGCAAGCGCAGGCACAAGATGGCGATGTGGTGATGTGCATGGGTGCAGGATCTATCGGTCAGTTACCCGTGCGTTTGGTGGCCCAGGCCAGTGGCAACGATAAGCCGGGTTTGAGGGTGGTGAGGACATGATGGGATTTGACACACACAAAGCACGGGTCGCGGTATTGATGGGTGGGCATTCCGCTGAGCGCGAAGTATCTTTGATGTCTGGCAACGGTGTGTTGCAGGCGTTGTTGTCAAAAGGCATAGATGCCGTGGCATTTGACCCAGCGCACACACCATGGATGGCTTTGCGCGAGCAAGGCATCACCCATGCATTCATTGCATTGCACGGTAGACACGGTGAAGACGGCACTGTGCAGGGCGCGCTGGAATTGATGGGCATTCCCTACACCGGCTCTGGGGTCATGGCGTCTGCGATCGCCATAGACAAACACATGACCAAACGCATTTGGCTAGCCGAAGGCCTGTCAACGCCTGCCAGCATTTGGTTGACACCTGCAGAACAAACCCCAGAAGCCTTGGCAGCCATTCCTGAAAAACTGGGTTTGCCCCTGATCGTTAAACCACCGCATGAGGGATCGTCTATTGGTGTGAGCAAGGTCAGCCACAGCGATCAATTGTTGGCAGCCATCGCATTGGCCAAGCAATCAGACCCTTATGTGATGTGTGAAGCGTTTATTCAGGGCGAAGAAGTCACCTGTCCCGTGTTGGGCGATGCTGACCATGCGTTTGCATTGCCGGTGGTCAGAATCGCAGCGCCGGATGGTGCATACGATTACCAGAACAAATACTTCACAGACGCTGTCACCTACCACTGCCCGAGCGGATTGCCCAAAGAAGAAGAGCAAGCCATTCAAGCCATGAGCGTGGCTGCGTACCGCGCACTCGGATGTCGTGGTTGGGGCCGTGCAGATGTGATGATCCGCGCCAGCGACCGCCAAGCCTTTCTGCTGGAAATGAACACCAGCCCCGGCATGACCAGCCACTCCTTGGTGCCCATGTCTGCCAAGGCGGCTGGTATGGATTACGCTGATTTGTGTGTTCGCTTGCTAAAAGATGCACGGCTTGATTCATCCATGGGGGCATCCCACGCATGAGAGCACGCGACGCCATGTACATGAACCGCGATGCGGCGCCAGAGTTGGCGCTGGACGTGCGATTGATGAACATCACCAGCCGATGGATGCTGTGCTTGGCGGGCGTGTTGTTTATCAGCATGCTTGTCATGTGGATTGCTCGCCACCCGGTATTCACCATCACCGCCATGCATGTGATGGGCGAAGTGCGTCATAACAATGAAGTCACATTGCGTGCCAATGTGGTGCCGCGTTTGCAGGGCAGTTTTTTCACCGTCGATTTGTTGCGTGCCAAAGCAAGCTTTGAAAACGTGCCATGGGTCAGACAAGCGGTGGTGCAACGCGAATTTCCCAACCGCTTGCGCGTCGAAATTCTCGAACACGAACCGGTGGCTTATTGGGGGCCAGAAGCGGATTCACGGCTTTTGAACAAACAAGGCCAAGTGTTCAGCGCCAACTTTGGTGAGTTGGACAACGAAAACTTACCGCACTTATCAGGACCAGACAGCGAATCAGTTCGCGTGTTGCAAATGTTCAATGCCTTGGGGCCTGTGTTCACCCAGATGCAATTGAACATGGGTGCGCTGGAATTGACAGCCAGAGGCAGTTGGAGAGCGCGTTTTAAAAATGGAGCGCAGATTGAATTGGGCAGAGGCAGTGAACAAGAAGTGATGGCGCGTGTCCAGCGTCTGACGCAAACACTGGCGCAAGTCAGCCAGCGTTATGGCCGTCAGACACAGTCGTTGGAGTCAGCAGATTTGCGTTATGTGAATGGCTATGCGTTGCGCTTGCGCGGCGTCAGCACATTGGATTCAACAGCAACAAGGTAAGTGAAAAGAGGTTGGCATGGCTAAAGAATACAAAGACTTGGTCGTAGGTTTGGACATCGGAACCAGCAAAGTGATGGTGGTGGTGGCCGAGGTATTGCCCGGTGCCGAACTCAAGCTCGCTGGTTTTGGCATTGCCCCAAGCAGCGGACTCAAGCGCGGTGTCGTGGTCAATATCGACGCGACCGTGCAAAGCATACAAATGGCTTTGAAAGAAGCGGAATTGATGGCGGACTGCAAGATCACGCGTGTTTACACCGGTATCACGGGCAGCCACATACGCGGCATGAATTCGCATGGCATGGTGGCGGTCAAAGACCGTGAGGTCACCGCTGCCGACGTGGCCCGTGTGGTCGAAACCGCCAAAGCCGTCAATATTTCGAATGACCAGCGTTTGCTGCTGGTCGAACCGCAGGAATTCATCATTGACGGTCAAGACGTCAAGGAACCGATTGGCATGAGCGGCATCCGTTTGGAAGCCAAAGTGCATATCGTCACCGGCGCGCAAAGCGCCGCTGAAAACATCATCAAGTGCGTGCGCAGATGTGGCTTGGATGTCGAGCAACTCATGCTCAATCCCTTGGCCTCCAGTTATTCAGTGTTGACTGCCGATGAAAAAGAACTCGGTGTCGCGCTGGTGGACATTGGCGCGGGCAGTACGGACATCGCCATTTTTACGGGTGGCGCCATCAGACACACGGCGGTCATTCCGATCGCTGGCGACTTGATCACCAGCGATATTGCCATGGCGTTGCGCACACCGACCAAGGATGCAGAAGAAATCAAAGTCGAATCCGGTTATGCCAAACAGTTGTTGGCGGACCCCAATATCCAAGTGGAAGTGCCGGGTCTGGGCGACCGCGGCCCGCGCATGTTGAGCCGTCAGGCGTTGGCAGGTGTGATCGAGCCGCGTGTCGAAGAAATATACGCACTGGTGCAACAGGTGCTGCGCGAATCCGGATTTGAAGAAGTGTTGTCCTCTGGCATTGTGCTGACCGGCGGCAGCGCCATGATGCCCGGCATGATTGAACTGGGAGAAGATATTTTTCTCAAAGCCGTGCGCCGTGGTGTGCCGCGCTACAGCAGTGCGCTGTCCGACATGGTGTCGCATCCACGTGCTGCCACCGTCATGGGTTTGCTGGAAGAAGCTCGGCTTGCACGGTTGCGCGGTTTTCGCGTGGCGCAGAAAAACGGTTCGGTCAAGACCGCCATGGGGCGTGTCAAAGACTGGTTGGTGGGAACTTTCTGACCATGAACAACAACTATTTCACGGTATCTTTTTCATCACATCGCAGCAAATGCCGGCGATGGCGACCTTGTTCACGGGGGGCGCCACCCAGTTGAAACACCACAAAAAATTTAAAAAACACACCTATTCAAAGCAACTGCAAAACACATTCGGAGAGAACAATGAAAATTGAAATGATGGAATCCAGCGAATTCAACCCAGAGACGCAAATTCGTGTCATTGGTGTCGGCGGCGGCGGCGGAAACGCGGTCGAACACATGATCAACAGCGGTGTGCGTGGCGTCGAATTCATTTGCGCCAACACAGATGCGCAAGCCTTGAAAGTCAGTTCTGCACACCGCGTCATTCAATTGGGTGACAACGGCTTGGGCGCGGGCAGCAAACCCGAGCGTGGTCAGGCCGCCGCAGAAGCTGCCATCGACAATATTCGCGAAGTCTTGCAAGGTGCCAATATGGTGTTCATCACCGCAGGTATGGGCGGCGGCACCGGCACCGGGGCAGCGCCTGTGGTGGCGCGGGTGGCTCGCGAAATGGGCATTCTTACCGTGGGAGTGGTGACCAAGCCGTTTGACTGGGAAGGCGGACGGCGCATGACCAATGCCGAAGCCGGTTTGGCCGAACTCGAGGCCAATGTGGATTCACTGATTGTGGTTCTGAACGAAAAACTACAAGAAGTACTTGGCGATGATGTCAGCCAAGACCAAGCGTTTGCATTCGCCAACGATGTGCTGAAAAACTCGGTTGGTGGCATTGCTGAAATCATCAATGTAGAAGCCTTGGTGAACGTGGACTTTGAAGACGTGCGCACCGTCATGAGCGAGCAAGGCAAAGCGATGATGGGCACGGCCACGGCCAGCGGCCCAGACCGTGCGCGTATTGCTGCCGAACAAGCGGTGGCTTGCCCGTTGCTCGAGGGCGTGGACATGACCGGTGCAAAAGGTGTGTTGGTATTGATCACAGCCGCCAAAGGCGCGTTGAAATTGGCCGAATCCCGCGAAGCCATGAACACCATTCGTGCCTTTGCCTCACCCGAAGCACATGTGATTTACGGCACGGCTTATGACGAAACATTGGGCGACCAGATCCGTGTGACGGTGGTTGCCACCGGATTGGCGCAACCTGGCCGTCGTATGGCGCCGCCTTTGTCTGTGATTCGAACAGGCACTGATAACGCGGTGTATGCCAACCCAGCCGATGTCATGCCAGTGGCCATATCCCCTGTCGCGCATGCGGGCAGCGATGGCATCAACCGCGCCTCACTGGCACAAACCAGCAACGATGTGAATGTCAATGTGCCCAGTGTGTGGCGTACCAATCGCACGCAAGCAGCGGCAAAGGTAGACGCGTTGTCATCGGGTGGCATGGACAATTACGAAATCCCTGCGTTCTTGAGAAAACAGGCCGATTAAAATTTACCTGTGCTGAAACAACGAACCCTACAAACCATGACCCGCGCCGTCGGCGTGGGGCTGCACAGCGGGCAACGTGTCGAGTTGACCTTGCGCCCTGCCGCGCCTGACACGGGTATTGTGTTCAGGCGTATTGATCTTGCGCATCCGGTCGACATACCTGTTGGGGCCTTGTCAGTCACCGACACACGACTGGCTTCAACCATCGAAGCACAAGGCGCCAAGGTGCATACGGTGGAGCATTTGATGTCTGCTTGCAGCGGTTTGGGTTTGGACAATTTGTACATTGACATCACTGCCGAGGAGGTGCCTATTCTTGACGGATCGGCATCTTCGTTTGTGTTCTTGTTGCAATCTGCAGGCATTGAATTGCAAAACGCGCCCAAGCGTTTCTTGCGCATCTTGCAAGAAGTCACCGTCAGCCAAGGTGAAGGCGATCAAAAAAAATGGGCCAGCCTCTATCCGCACCACGGATTTAAGCTGAGTTTTGAAATCGATTTCAAACACCCTGCGGTTGATACCACGGGCCAATCGGTTACCTTTGACATGGACACGGGGCATTACAGCCGTGACATTGCCAGAGCACGTACGTTTGGATTTACCCGCGACGTGGAGCACATGCGATCACACGGATTGGCCTTGGGTGGTGGGTTGGATAACGCCATCGTCATGGACGACTACAAGGTGCTCAATAGCGATGGTCTTCGCTATGACGACGAATTTGTCAAACACAAAATTCTGGATGCCATGGGCGACTTGTACTTGCTCGGCAAACCCATGCTGGGTCATTACCGCGCCTTTCGATCGGGACACGCATTGAACAACTTGCTATTGCGCGAACTCCTAAGCCGTTCCTATGCTTATGAATGGGTCAGCTTTGACGACGAACGTTTAGCCCCTAAGGGCTTGGCGCAACTCTCTCCCGCTTGGTAATAAAGCGGGATTAACCGCCCCGACCGCCGCGCAACATGCCACTGGCTTTGGCGCGGCCCATGCCAGCTTGGGCCATCAGCGCCATGCCGCGCGATGCATGCGCATGGGTGATGGCAAGCCCCAAGGCATCTGCGGCATCAGCACCAGGCAGTGAAGGCAAAAGCAACAAGCGCTTGACCATTTCTTGTACCTGCGCTTTGGCAGCCTTGCCGTGGCCGGCGACAGCTTTTTTCATTTGCAATGCGGTGTATTCGGCCACTGGCAGCGACATATGCGCGAGTGCCGCCAAACAAGCCCCACGCGCCTGTCCAAGCAACAAAGTTGACTGCGGGTTCACGTTGACAAACACGATTTCAATGGCAGCAGTTTGTGGTTGGTAACGTTTAGTCACTTCGCAAATGCCTTCAAACAGCACACCAATGCGGGCGGTCAAATCGGTGCGTGGCAAATGTGTGGTGGTGATGGTGCCGCTGGCGACATAGTGCAATTTCCCGTTTGCCCAATGCACCACGCCAAAGCCAGTGGTTTGCAAGCCAGGGTCAATCCCCAAAATATTCATGGCAACACCGCAGAAGCCATGCGAGCTTGAATGACTTGGGCGCGTTCTGCCAAATAAGGCGATTGCGGCAACTTTTCGAAATACTTGGGTCGCGGCAGCATCACCGCTAAGCGCGCCGATTCCCAGGCATTGAGTTGGGACGCAGGTTTTGAAAAATAATGCTGTGCAGCCGCTTGCGCACCAAACACACCTCTGCCCCATTCCACATGGTTGAGGTAAATCTCAAGGATGCGTTGTTTGCTGAGAAAAGTCTCCAACGCCAAAGTGATCAACAACTCTTGGCCTTTGCGCAAAAAATTGCGTTCCCCAGAGAGAAACAGGTTTTTCGCCAGTTGTTGGGTGATCGTCGAGCCACCCACTACCTTGGGGGTTTTGCCTTTGCTGATCGAGCGGATTTGTGCTTTTTCGTTGCGCGTCCATGCCCTTTCGATGGCTTGCCATTGCACACCGTCATGGCTGGAAAATAAGTCATCCTCGGAGGCAATCACGGCACGGCCCAACGAAGAATGGATACGAGAAGCGGGAACCCATTGCTGACGCCAGCGAAAGCGTTGGTCAGTCTTGAGTATTTGCACGATTTGTGAACGTTCAAAGGCCGAAGAATGGGGATCGACAAAACGCATCATGGCCACACGGGCCACAAAATACAGTTGCAGCCCAAGGACTGACACCACCACGAATAGCAGCCAGCGGCGAAACAACTGGCCTGGGCTAACCCGTGTTCTGGTCGAGGTATTGTTCATGGCTCGGAGGACTCCGCTTGCACCGTTTGGTTGGTTTTGAAGGTGTAGCGCGAGACCATGGCCAATTGGTCAAATTCTTTTTTCATGGCGCTGGTAAACACCCCAAATGGCCCGGCAGCTGCAGCGATGTCTAACGCGGCGCGGTCAAGCGC
Organism: Bordetella parapertussis; assembly: GCA_945907335.1. Taxonomy (GTDB): domain Bacteria; phylum Pseudomonadota; class Gammaproteobacteria; order Burkholderiales; family Burkholderiaceae_C; genus Limnohabitans. The sequence continues at coordinate 10,721 of CAMDSU010000001.1, forward strand.
TGTTATGCCGGAGCTTTTTAGGATTTGTGTGGTCAACACGCGCCCTTGGGCATTGACGGTCAGCACCATGGTGAGGCTGCCATAGAGTTTTTCGCCATTGGCTTGCGGGAAAAAGCGCGTGCCGCGTTCTTCAATCAGACGGCGCATGTGGTTTTGGTACACCGCAAAACTCACTTCACGGGTCGCAGGACTGACATAACGCGTGCGGGGTCTGGCGTTTTGTTCTGCAATGCGGCGTTCAATTTCAGCCAACCTATCCAGCAACTGACGCTGTTGTTGTGTCTGCTCAGCGGCTTGCGAAGACGTCTGGGGTTGAACGGCTGAATTGACCGCGATACGTTGTTTGATGCTTGCCAAAAGCGCGGTTTGTTGATGCTTCATTTGCTGTAACTTGGCGTGATTGGCATCATCTGCCAGTCCGACCTGCGATTTTTCCGACAAGGGCAAGGGTGATTGGGCACGGCCGCGTGCGGCCTCACCACCGCCTTGTAAATTGGCTTGCGCCAAGGCTTGCGGTTTAACCGTAGGCGGGCCTTCGCTGCGGCCATTCACCAAAATAATGTCTAGGGGACTTTGCGTCATCAACCGGTCAAAGCCCGGCGGATCTGCGAATTTGAAGACCAGCAAGCCGACATGCAAACCCACCGACAAAGTGATGGCGATTTGCATGGGTGTGATCTGCAACGGCACAGGGATCACATGCTTGCGTTGGGGGCAGTTTCGCCCGGGGTGCTGGCATCGCTGGCGGCGTCTTCCATGTCCAAGGCAATGGCGATCGGGCCGACTGCATCATCGTCTTCCGCGTTGTCTTCTTCGGGGGCAGACACGGTGTCCAGCAGGCTGATAAATGTGGCTTTGACATCCAATGCCATGGTGTCAACCTGACCGAGTTTCACACGAACCAAAGCGCCGCGTTCGAGCGCAGGTGCACCAACCACACTCAGCACCAAAGGTAAATTGACCGCTCTCACCACAGGGGGTTCACCCGCAAATGCTTTGATCACTGAAGCGTCAATTTCTTCCAATTGGTGCTGTTGTAAATACTTGAGTGTCCAGTACCGCTCCATGGTGGCTTGGTGCGTGTTGTAGGCGCTGTAAGCATCTTCAAACGCTGACACGATAGACATCAGATTGGCATCTTTCGGTTTGAACGAAGCCACCAGAGCCGCTGTGTTGCCATGTTGAACGCAGGCCACCAGTTGCCATTGGTTGACCAGATCGGTGTAGCGGCGCAGTGGTGACGTGCTCCATGCATAACACGGCACACCAATACCTGCATGCGGAAGCGCACGCGTGCCCATGCGTACTTTTACACCAGGCGCCATGCTGGCCTGACTGCGGTACAGGCCCGGCACGCCCAAGTCGGCCAGCCACTGCCCCCATGTGCTGTTGGCCAAAATCATGGCCTCTGCAACGATCAGGTCAAGGGCAGCCCCTCGGGGGCGAATGCTCAGATTCACCGTTTCTTCGCCAGCGGGGCCATGTGCAGGCACCTCGTCGAGTTTGAAATTGAAATCCGGCCGGTTGAACTGCTCAGGTTTGCCGCGTACTTGTTCCCGCTGGGTTTTGAGCTGCTTGGCCAGTCTGTGCATGAAGGACAACGCGGTACGGGGCAGACCATGGTCCAGCAGTGGGTCCGGGTGCTGAAAGTCTGCATCGGTGAGCCATTGCTCGGTGACCACATGGTCGAGTTTGTCGTGCCGCAAATTTGCCTGGATAGGAACTTTTTCTAGCCGGGTGGTGGTGTGTTCAATGGCCAGGGTATCTTCGTTGAAACTGACATACAGAGAAAGTGCCGGACAAGCCCGCCCCTCGTCCAAGGTGTAGGTTTGCACGACGCTGTCTGGCAACATAGTGATTTTGTGGCCCGGCATATAGACCGTTGACAAACGTTGACGTGCCACTTGGTCCAATGCATCGCCAGGTTGCAGCGCCAGTGCAGGTGCGGCAATGTGTATGCCCAGCACCACAGTGCCAGTGCCCAAGCCTTGTACGGATAACGCGTCATCGATTTCGGTGGTTTGTGAATCATCAATCGAATAGGCCGCCACATCGGCGAGAGGCAAGTCTTGCGGCAAGGCGGGTGCTTGCAATGCGGGGGGGAATCCGGTGCCCTTGGGGAAATGGTCAAACAAAAACCGTTGCCAATGAAAGTCATAGGCACTTTTGACGGCGCCAGCTTTTTGCAGCAAAGTCAGGGGCGCTTGCTGACTTTGCTTGGCAGCCAACACCACGGCTTTGTATTCGGGTGAATTTTTGTCCGGCTTGAACAAAATTTTGTAGAGCTGTGTTTGTATCGGCGCAGGGCAATGGCTTTGGGTCAATTGCTGTGCCCAGGATTCAATGAGTTCTTGCAGCGCTTTTTTCTTTTCAATCGCGGCCAATGCTTGCGCAATGATGTCTGCCGAGGCTTTTTTGAAATGCCCTTTGCCAGCTCGGCGGAAATAGTGCGGTGCCTCGGTCAGTTTGAGCAAACAGGCGACTTGCTCAGCCAAACTGGCTTTGTCGCTGAAATATTCACGGGCAAGGTCGGCGAATGAAAATTCATCTGGCGGCGCAAATTCCCAGGCCAGCTCTAATTCAATACCGTCGGCAGTGACAGCCGCCTCGCGCAACAAATCAGCTGGCGCGGGTTTTTCAAACCGCAACAATACTTGGGCCGCTTTGACCTTGACGCGCTTGCCGGATTCAAGCTCTATTTGGGCGGATGTGTCGGCCTCGGACAGCACGCGACCGCTGTGGAGTTTGCCGGCTTCTTCGAACAATGCATACATGGCTGCAATTGTCACATGCGGGGCGAGCAGGCACCAAGGTGAGGCGGAATAGGTTGATAATTCCGGCATGGCTATGAGTTTTGAAAAACCCTATGTATGGCGACAATTCACGCATGTATTGCGTGGCTTTGATGGACAGTTGACGCTGGCGGTTGCTTTGTTGGCTGCTGCTGGTTTGATCACCATGTTTGGCTCAGGTTATGCAAGCGGCATACGCTTTTGGGACCATGCCAGAAATCTTGCGCTGGCCTTTTGCATCATGTTTGTGGTGGCCCAAATTCCACCGCAGCGTTTGATGACCTTGGCGGTTCCCATCTACACCATTGGCTTGGCCTTGCTGGTCGGTGTGGCGTTATTCGGTTTGACGAAAAACGGTGCGCGCCGCTGGTTGAATGTTGGGATCGTGATTCAGCCCAGTGAAATCATGAAAATCGGTATGCCCTTGATGCTGGCTTGGTGGTTTCAAAAACGAGAGGGACAGTTGCGGCCGTTGGATTTTTTGGTGGCGACTGTTTTGTTGGTCATGCCAGTGGCATTGATTGCCAAGCAACCCGACATGGGCACGGCGATTTTGGTGATGGCCGCCGGTGTGTATGTGTTGTATTTCGCCGGATTGGGCTGGAAATGGATCATCCCGCCTATCGTCATCGGGTTGATTGCCATTGGTTTTTTAGTTGTATTTGAGCCCATGCTTTGCGCCGATGAAGTCAAATGGCCAATGTTCAGAGAATACCAACGGCAGCGTGTGTGCACCTTGCTTGACCCTTGGCGCGACCCGTTGGGCAAAGGCTTTCACATCATCCAAGGCATGATTGCTATTGGTTCTGGTGGTTTCTTTGGCAAAGGCTTTATGCAGGGCACGCAAACCCACTTGGACTTCATCCCAGAGCGCACCACCGATTTTATTTTTGCGGCTTACGGGGAAGAATTCGGTTTGCTGGGCAATTTGTGTTTGATCGCCGGCTTTGTGTTTTTGGTGTTCCGTGGCTTGTCCATTGCACTTGAAGGCCCCACATTATTTGCCCGCTTATTGGCAGGCAGTGTGACCTTGATTTTCTTCACCTACGCATTCGTCAACATGGGCATGGTCAGCGGCATACTTCCCGTCGTGGGCGTGCCTTTGCCTTTCATCAGTTATGGCGGGACAGCCATGGTCACGCTGGGTTTGGGCATGGGTATTTTGCTGTCCATTGCCAAAGCCAAACAGTTGGTGCAATCATGAGTAAAAAAATAGGCATAGTCGGTACGGGAAATATGGGTGGCGGAATGGCCAAACGTTTATTGGATCTGGGTTGGCTGGTATTTGTGCATGACCTAGACACCACCAAGCAATCCGCCTTGCAAGCCGCTGGTGCCCAAGCTTGCGCGCATGCGGCAGCGCTGGCGCAAGCCGCTGAGGTGGTGATTGTGTGTGTGATTGATGCGTCGCAGGTGCAACAAGTGTTTGACGGGCCACACGGGTTGCTGGCCGGTTTGACTGCCGGTCAAACCGTGGTCATGTGTCCCACTATTGCGCCCGCAGACACAGAACACTTCGCCCGACAGCTGCAGGCCATCGGTGTGCACATGGTGGATGCGCCGATGTCGGGCGGGCCCATCAGAGCCGCCAACGGCAGCATGAGCCTGATGTTGGCAGCGCCCGAGGCTGTATTGGCCGCCCAAGACGATTTATTGCAAGCTTTGTCCAACCAATGTGTGTTGATCAGTCACCGGGTCGGCGACGGCGCCCGCGTCAAATTGGTCAATAACCTGTTGGCCGGTATCAATTTGGTAGGCGCTTGCGAGGCCATGGTGTTGGCTGAAAAAATGGGCTTGGCCAAAGAAACCGCGTTGTCGTTGATTGAGCGCTCCAGCGGACAAAGTTGGATCGCCAGTGACCGATTGAGACGCGTATTTGCCAACGACACATCCATCGGTTCACACATGCGTTTATTGGCCAAAGACACCCGCTTGGCCATGGCCTCTGCGCAACAGGTGGGCTATGCAGGCTGGTTGGGCGAATCTGCAGCCAAAGCCTTTGCCATGGCTTGCGAGCAAGGCATGACCGACATGGACGACAGCAATATGCTGGCATTTATTCGCCAAGCCGCCGACCGTTCCTAAGGTGCAGCCAGCGGCAAGCCTTTCGGTTTCAGACTGTTCATGTCAATAACCTGATGTGCTCAGGTTCAAAGCGTGGCTTCTACAATGGCCGAATGATTGCATACGAACCCACCCTAGAACGCCTCTCGATCGCCCACAACCTGTTGCTCAAACCTTATGGTTTGGACGAGAGCCATTTGTCGCAGGCTTTATCAGCGATTCGTGCGCACCGCATCGATGACGCAGATTTGTATTTTCAATACACCCGTTCTGAGGGCTGGAGTCTGGAAGAAGGCATCGTCAAAACTGGATCATTCAGTATTGACCAAGGGGTAGGTGTGCGAGCCGTGAGCGGAGAAAAAACTGCTTTCGCATATTCAGACGATATTTCTATGGCCTCGTTGATGGATGCGGCGCACACGGTGCGCAGCATTGCCGCCAGTGGAAAAAATGCCCAGACCAAAGTGCCAGCAAGAAAAATCGCTGGTTCGCGCAGCCTCTACCGCGATGACGATCCGATCGCCAGCTTAGACAGCACCGCCAAAGTGAATCTGCTCGAACGCTTGGAACAACAAGCACGTGCCAAAGACCCGCGCGTGGTGCAAGTCATGGCCGGCTTGGCCAGCGAATACGACGTGGTGCTGGTCGCTCGTGCCGATGGCACTTTGGCTGCCGATGTGCGCCCCTTGGTGCGTTTGTCATTGAGTGTGATCGTGGAAGAAAAAGGCCGCCGTGAAAGCGGTTCGGCCGGCGGCGGTGGCCGCTTCGGCTTGGCGCATTTCGACGAAGCTTGTTTAACCCGTTACGTGGACGAAGCCGTGGGTGCTGCCTTGACCAATTTGCAGGCGCAAGCCGCGCCTGCGGGCGAAATGACCGTGGTGCTCGGTTCTGGCTGGCCCGGGATTTTGTTGCACGAAGCGATTGGCCACGGTTTGGAAGGCGATTTCAACCGCAAGGGTTCGAGCGCATTCAGCGGCATGATCGGCCAACGTGTCGCTGCCAAAGGTGTCACCGTGCTCGACGACGGCACGATTGCTGATAGACGCGGTTCACTCAATGTGGACGATGAAGGCAACGCCAGCCAGCGCAATGTGCTGATTGAAGACGGCATATTGAAAGCCTATATCCAAGACAGCATGAATGCGCGCTTGATGGGCGTGGCGCCCACCGGCAACGGCAGACGCGAAAGCTACGCCCACGTCCCTATGCCGCGCATGACCAATACCTATATGTTGAGCGGTGACAAGCACCCAGAAGAAATCGTCGCCAGTATCAAAAAAGGTTTGTACGCCACCAATTTCGGCGGCGGCCAGGTGGACATCACATCAGGCAAGTTTGTGTTTTCCGCCAGCCAGGCCTATTGGGTGGAGAATGGAAAAATCCAATACCCGGTCAAAGGTGCGACCTTGGTTGGCAACGGCCCGGACGCACTGACCCGTGTGAGCATGATTGGCAACGACATGGCCTTAGACCCCGGTGTCGGCACTTGCGGCAAGGAAGGCCAAAGCGTACCGGTGGGAGTGGGTCAGCCCACGCTGCGTATCGACGGTTTGACCGTGGGCGGAACCGCTTAAAGCCTTCCGCTGGGCCTGTGCTACATTTCACGCCATGAATTCAGCGCCTTTTCACTTTGCTTATTTTTACGTCTCACGCCCCACCGGCGGTCGAGAGGTCTGAACGCAACAACGCTCTGAACTTCCCAACCTACCGCCGGATCCCGGCGGTTTTTTTTTGTTAACGAATTTGTGTCTCATAAACAGTTGCAGCCTTCCAGGAGTCTTTCATGAAATCCCATCCCAAAGATGCTTATGCACCGATCGATGACCAAACCAGCCAGACCGACGACCAACGCATCAAGGACATCACCGTGTTGCCGCCACCCGAACATTTGATCCGCTTTTTTCCGATTGCCGGCACCGCAGTTGAAAAACTCATCGCTCAGACACGCCAGCGTATTGCCAAAATCATGAGCGGTAAAGATGACCGTTTGCTGGTGGTGATGGGGCCTTGCTCTATCCACGACCCGGCAGCTGCATTGGACTATGCGCGTCGCTTGCAAGTTGAGCGCGAAAAATACAAAGACACCTTAGAAATTGTCATGCGCGTGTATTTTGAAAAACCGCGCACCACGGTCGGCTGGAAAGGCCTGATCAATGACCCGTACCTGGACGAGAGTTTCCGCATTGACGAAGGCCTGCGCATTGCGCGCCAATTGCTGATTGAAATCAACCGCACCGGTGTGCCAGCCGGCAGCGAGTTTCTGGATGTGATCTCACCCCAATACATCGGTGACCTGATCAGTTGGGGCGCCATCGGCGCACGCACCACCGAAAGCCAAGTGCACCGCGAATTGGCCTCCGGTTTGTCTGCCCCTATCGGCTTTAAAAATGGCACCGATGGCAACATCAAAATCGCAACAGACGCGATACAAGCGGCGGCACGCGGGCACCACTTTTTATCTGTGCATAAAAACGGCCAGGTGGCAATTGTCCAAACCCAAGGCAATCCTGATTGCCACGTCATTTTGCGCGGCGGCAAAGCCCCTAACTATGACGCAGAAAGTGTGGCCTCCGCCTGCAAGGAATTGGAAGCAGCCAAGTTACCCGCCAGTTTGATGGTCGATTGCAGCCATGCCAACAGCAGCAAACAACACGAGCGCCAGTTGGTCGTGGCCAAAGACATAGCCGGCCAAATTGCGGCTGGTTCGCACCAAGTGTTCGGTGTCATGATCGAAAGCCATTTGCAGCCCGGCGCACAAAAATTCACGCCCGGCAAGGACAAAGTTGAGGGTTTGGTTTATGGCCAAAGCATCACCGATGCCTGCCTGTCTTGGGATGACTCATTGCAAGCATTGCAAGCGCTGGATGTTGGTATCAAGGCGCGTCGCAAAGCCAAAAAATAAAAAACGTTTTTCGACCATGAAAACCGGACTGCATGGCAGTCCGTTTTTTTATCTGTTTAGTCTGTGAAGTTAAGCTTGGCAGTCAGGGCTTGAACGCGTCTAACAACTTTTGATGCACGCCGCCAAAGCCACCATTGCTCATGCACACAATCTGATCGCCGGGTCGTGCTGCGGCCTTGACCTGTGATACCAGTGCGTCGATGTTGTCTGCTACGCTGGCGCGTTTGCCCATGGGCGCGAGTGCTTCAGCCGCATTCCAATCCAAACCGGCGGTGTGGCAAAACGCCAGATCGGCCTGCTCCAGACTCCAAGGCAGTTGGGATTTCATGGCACCCAGTTTCATGGTGTTGCTGCGCGGCTCGAACACCGCCAGTATGCGGGCCTGACCCACACTTCGCCTGAGGCCGTCCAAGGTGGTTCGAATGGCGGTCGGGTGATGCGCGAAATCATCAAACACCTGAATCGCCTGCGCGCCGCTGCCTACGCTGCCGCGCAACTCCATGCGGCGGCGCACATTCTCAAACTGCCCCAATGCTTGTGCAGCCTGCGCCGGTGCCACGCCGACATGCGCGGCTGCTGCGATGGCCGCCAAGGCATTCATTTGGTTGTGCACGCCGGTCAATGACCAGTTCACTTGGGCCACAGCTTGTCCCTTATGCATGACTTGAAAGTCGTGCGGCTCACCCTGGGCCTGCCAGTTACCGCCTTGGCCGAAACTGGCCACTGTGCTCCAGTGCCCCATGTCCAGCACGCGCTGCAAACTGTCTTGTTCAGCATTCACCACCAGACAGCCGCTGCCCGGCACGGTGCGCACCAAATGGTGAAACTGACGCTCGATCGCCGCCAAATCGTCAAAAATATCTGCGTGGTCGAACTCTAAATTATTCAGAACGGCGGTACGAGGGCGGTAATGCACAAACTTGCTGCGCTTGTCGAAAAACGCGGTGTCGTATTCGTCGGCTTCAATCACAAACAAGGCTCGGGTTTGTCCTGCAGCGACTTGCCCCAGTCGCGCCGACACGCCGAAATTCAGCGGCACGCCGCCGATCAAAAACCCCGGCGTCAAATCAGCTTGATCCAGTATCCAACTCAGCATGGCCGTGGTGGTGGTTTTGCCATGCGTACCGGCCACGGCCAGCACATGCCGGGTTTGGTCGGGCGCGTGCAGCACATGGTCGCTCAGCCATTGCGGGCCGCTGGTGTAGGGAAGACCGGCTTCCAAAATCGCTTCCATCAACGGGTAACGGGGTGAGCCGTCAGCGCTTCGGGCGCGTGACACCACATTGCCCACGACAAACATGTCGGGCTTCAAGCTCAACTGGTCGGCGCTGTAACCCTCGATCAATTCAATGCCCAAAGCGCGCAACTGGTCGCTCATCGGGGGGTAAACGCCGGTGTCGCATCCGGTGACCCGGTGTCCGGCTTCTCGGGCCAGGGCAGCCAGACCGCCCATGAAAGTGCCGCAAATGCCTAATATATGTATGTGCATAGAAGAACATTGTAGAAGTGACCTGATCGCAACCATGGCTTTCGAGCCTCTCGTTACCAATCCCTTGCGCTGCACGGTCACAATCCGAGCCATGTCTAGCGATATCAAATGGGAAATTGCCGCCACTGCCGCGCGCTTAGTGGTCGAAGAAGGCTTGGAGTTCGGCTCAGCCAAACACCGTGCGCTCAAAGAACTCGGCCTGTCCTCGCGCCAAGCGTTGCCAGACAACGAACAGGTCGAAAGCGAGGTCATCGACTATTTGCAATTGTTTTGTGCCGAGACCCAACCTGCGGAATTATTGGCTTTGCGTCAGTTGGCCTTGGTCTGGATGGCGCGATTGGCGTCCTTTCGCCCGCATTTGGGCGGTGCGGTGTGGCGCGGCACGGCCACCCGTTTGTCTGATATCCATATTCAATTATTTTGCGATGACAGCAAACAGGCCGAAATCGAGTTGCTGGACCAAGGCGTGCGCTTTGAGGTTCGCGCAGTCAATGGATTTCGGGGTGAATCGGTCGATGCCCTTAGCATCCATTGCCATTGCGCTGTATTGAATGAAGACATTGGTGTGCATTTGATGGTCTATGACCATGACGATTTGCGCGGTGCTTTGCTTCCAGATAAAAAGGGCAGGACTTGGCGAGGCGATATCGGCGCGGTCAGGCAATTGGTGGACAATGCCTTATGAGTAGCGCAGAAACACCTTCCTCATACATTGCCCGTAGCAAGCGGGTTTTTCTTTCGGTTGCCGCTGGCGCCTTGGCTGCTGGTCTTGGGGTGGCCTGGTGGCGCCAACGCAGCGTCGCATTGCCTGACACGGTGCTCGCATCGCTGTGGGCGGCTGAATTTGAGCAACCCGATGGCACCCCGCTGCCCTTGGCTCAGTTCAAAGGCCAGCCTTTGGTGGTCAATTTTTGGGCCACATGGTGCACCCCGTGTGTTGAGGAAATGCCTTTATTAAATGCCTTCTACCTGCAAAATAAACCTAAAAGCTGGCAAGTGCTTGGATTGGCGATTGATCAGCCAAGTGCCGTCAAGCGTTTTCTCAGCCAGTATCCGGTAGAATACCCCATCGGTTTGGCCGGACTCAATGGCACGGCACTCATGACCGCGCTCGGCAACTTGCAGGGCGGATTGCCATTCACCTTGGTGATAGATGCGCAGCAAGGTTTGCGCATGAAAAAGTTAGGCAAGTTGACAGAGGCGGACATCGGTTCTTGGGCTTGAATCCTCCCTTACTTTGGCAAGCATTCCCAAATGGTGTAAATTAAAGCCTTGTTAACAGTAATTGACTGCAAGTTATATGGATTTAAGAAAACTTAAAACTTTGATTGACTTGGTCTCCGAGTCCAATGTGTCTGAACTTGAGATCACCGAGGCCGAAGGCAAGGTTCGTATCGTCAAAGGGCCTGTCGGTGGGCCAGTTGCCGTAGCTGCCCCCGCTATGGTGGCCGCGCCCACTGCCACTGTATCCGCTGCCCCGATGGCTACTGCCGCCGCTGAAGTCCCCCCTCCGGCCAGCGGTCATATTGTCAAATCCCCCATGGTCGGCACCCTCTACACCGCCTCCAGTCCAGAGGCTAAACCTTTTGTGCAGGTCGGCAGCGTGGTCAAAGAAGGCGACACTATTTGCATCATCGAGGCCATGAAAATCCTCAATGAAATCGAAGCTGACAAGAGCGGTACGGTGACGCGCGTGATGGTAGACAACGGCCAGGCCGTTGAATACGGTCAACCCCTGTTCATGATTGAGTGATTCCCGTACATGTTTAAAAAGATTCTGATCGCCAACCGGGGCGAAATTGCTCTGCGCATTCAACGGGCTTGCAAGGAACTCGGTGTAGAAGCGGTGGTGGTGTATTCCGAAGCCGACCGCGATGCCAAATACGTCAAATTGGCTGAAGAAGCCGTGTGCATTGGCCCCGCAGCGTCGGCGCAAAGCTACCTGAACATGCCCGCCATCATTTCAGCGGCAGAGGTCACTGACGCGCAGGCTATTCATCCGGGCTATGGGTTTTTGAGCGAAAACGCTGATTTTGCAGAACGGGTGGAGAAAAGCGGGTTTGTGTTCATCGGTCCCACACCCGATTCGATCCGCATGATGGGCGATAAGGTTTCCGCCAAGCAAGCCATGATCAAAGCGGGCGTGCCCTGCGTGCCTGGTTCGGACGGCGAGTTGCCAGACGATCCGGCACAAATCCGGCGCATTGGCAAAGCGGTCGGTTATCCGGTCATCATCAAAGCCGCCGGTGGCGGCGGTGGTCGCGGCATGCGGGTGGTGCACAACGAAGCAGCCCTCATCCATGCGGTACAAACCACCAAAGCCGAGGCCGGTGCGGCCTTTGGCAACCCTGCGGTGTACATGGAAAAATTCCTGCAAAACCCAAGGCACATTGAAATTCAAATCTTGGCGGACAACTTCAAAAACGCCATTTACCTGGGTGAGCGTGATTGCTCCATGCAACGTCGCCACCAAAAGGTGATTGAAGAAGCGCCTGCGCCAGGCATTGCACGCAAATTGATTGAACGCATTGGCGAGCGCTGTGTCGCGGCCTGTAAAAAAATGGGTTATCGCGGCGCGGGCACGTTTGAGTTCTTGTATGAAAACGGCGAGTTTTATTTCATAGAAATGAACACCCGTGTGCAGGTCGAGCACCCGGTGACCGAATTCATCACTGGGGTTGACATTGTCAAAACCCAAATCATGACGGCTTCAGGCATGAAGTTGCCGTACACACAACGTCAGATAGAAATCAAAGGCCATGCGATTGAATGCCGTGTGAACGCAGAAGACCCGTTTAAATTCACACCTTCGCCAGGCCGCATCACCATGTGGCATCCGCCCGGTGGGCCCGGTGTGCGGGTGGACTCACATGTGTACACCAATTATTTTGTCCCCTCAAACTACGATTCGATGATTGGAAAAATCATTGTGCATGGAGACACACGCGAGCACGCATTAGCGCGTATGCGCACGGCCTTGGGCGAGACCGTGGTGGAAGGCATCAGCACCAACATCGCTTTGCACAAAGTGTTGATGGATGACCCGGGATTCATCGCTGGTGGCACCAACATTCATTACTTGGAAGAATGGTTGGCGGTTCGTCAAGCCTGATGGTTGAACTGCATTTGCATTGCCCTCAGCATGAGGTGGAGACCATCAGCGATGCGTTGATGGCTTTGGATGCACTCAGTGTGTCGGTGCAAGATGCAGATGCCCACACCGACCAAGAACAAGCCCTGTTTGGAGAACCCGGTATGCCACCCCCGGCGGCTGGCTGGGCCCGATCCGAGGTTGTGGCCTTGTTTGCTGACGAAGTCGCTGCGGCAGATGCGGGCAAATTGCTCGTGCTTCAACCTTTTTTCAAGGAAGCTCAATTGCTCGGCATCCAACCATTGGAGGCACAAGACTGGGTGCGCTTGACCCAGTCGCAGTTTGAACCGGTTCCCATCACAGACACTTTTTGGGTGGTGCCCAGTTGGCATGAACCGCCAGCCCAAGCGCAGTGGGTATTGCGCTTAGACCCTGGCTTGGCTTTTGGCACAGGTACGCATCCCACCACACGCATGTGTTTGCGTTGGATTGCCATGCACCCGCCGCAGGGGCAACGCGTGCTCGACTATGGTTGCGGTTCAGGGATTTTGGCGATTGGCGCGGCGATGCTTGGTGCCGCGCAGGTGGATGCGGTTGACATTGATCCTGATGCGTTGGTGGCAACGCAGGCCAACGCCCATGACAACCAAGTGCACATCAATACCGGCCCGTCATCGCTGGCCAATGGCAGTTACCCGCTGGTGGTGGCCAATATATTGGCTGCACCTTTGAAAGTGTTGGCACCTTTGTTGTGTGCCCATGTGGCCTCTGGCGGCCAGTTGCTTTTGGCAGGAATTTTGACGCGCCAGACCGAAGAGATTCAAGCGGCCTACCAACCGTACTTGGCTTTGCAAGTGGCAGATGAACAAGACGGTTGGGTGCTGATGCTTGGCCAGCGTGACTGACATTTCAATAGATTGACGGCTTCAAACCCATGGCTTTTGTCACCCTTTGTCCCCAATGCCAAATCGGCTTTTCTGTGCAGCCAGAACATTTCCGAAACGCAGACGGCTGGGTCAGATGCGGCCAATGTGCCCATGTGTTCCAACTCGATCAGCATTTGTTTGAAATGGATGAACTCCGGCCTGCGCCAGAAATGGTGCAGCCTTTTTCACGCCCGGTTGTGTTGGCCGACAGTCAACAACTGCCGCCTGAATCCAAACACGGGTGGGCGGCTTATGTGGTGGCGCTGATGGTTTTGGTTTTTGTCTTGCAGTCGGCGGTTCACCAACGCCATGCCATAGCAGGCCGAGTGCCTGAATTGCATCCCTTCATGCAGTGGTTGTGCCAGCCGTTTTCTTGTGATGTGTATTTACCCATGGACCCAGAGCAAGTCTCGCTGGAGTCCAGTCGATTCAAACGCGTCGGACCAGATTCATTTGTGTTTGAAGGGGTCGTGAAAAACTTGGGCGATTCGTTGTTGTCGCCACCAGCTTTGGAGTTGACCTTGAACGCCGGGGGCAGCGATGTGGTGCGCAAAATCATCATGCCCACAGAACTGGGACTGACCGAGCCTTTGCGGCCGCGCGGCAGCCATGTCTTTTTCATCGGCTTTAGACTCGATCCGTCTTTGTCTCCGACAATCGACGGTTTCAAAGCATTGCTTTTTTACCCTTAAATTTTTTGAATTGGATGTAGCCATGGCAGTTGTGATTTGTGGATCGTTGGCCTTTGACACCATCATGCATTTTGAAGGTCGATTCAAAGAGCAAATATTGCCAGAGCAATTGCATATTTTGAATGTGTCATTTTTGGTGCCGCGTCTGCAACGAGAGTTCGGAGGATGTGCAGGCAATATTGCCTATGGTTTGAAATTGCTCGGCGGGCAACCGCTGCCCATGGCTACGTTGGGTAACGACGGCGAAAGCTACTTCAACCGACTCAAGCACTTGGGTATCGCCACCGATTTCGTGAAAATGGTTGCTGATGATTACACTGCGCAGGCCATGATCATGACCGATTTGGACAATAACCAAATCACCGCGTTTCACCCGGGCGCCATGATGCAAGCGCACATCACGCAGGTGCAAAAGCGCGCCGACATCAGCTTGGGCATCGTCTCACCCGATGGCCGTGACGCCATGCTGCAGCATGCCGAGCAATTTGCGTCTGCAGGCATTCCCTTTGTATTTGACCCAGGACAAGGCTTGCCTATGTTCGATGGCGAAACACTGCGCCACTTTATCGAGCTTTCGACCTGGGTGACTGTCAACGACTACGAAGGAAAAATGTTGTCTGACCGCACCGGTTGGGACAGCGCTGAAATTTCATCCAAGGTCAAAGGCTTGGTGGTGACCTTGGGCGCAAAAGGTTGCGAGGTCTGGCTGCAAGGCCATATGCAATGGGTGCAACCCGTGAAAGCCGAGGCTGTGGTGGATCCTACCGGATGCGGAGACGCTTGGCGCAGTGCTTTGTTGTTTGGACTTGACCAGGGCTGGGACTTACTGCGTTGTGCCGAACTGGGTAACCGGGTCGGTGCCCGAAAAATTGCGACACGCGGGCCTCAAAATTACACGTTGACATAAAAAAACCCGGTGCGATCAGACACCGGGTTGTAGGCAAACATCAAGCACCTTTTCAGGGCTTGGTGGCCGTAGGAAACGGCCAAGCTGCTTGCGGGTTTAAAGTGGTTTGTGCCACATGTGCAACCGCTTGGGCTGCGGTGCTTGCTTGCGGTTTTTTGACCGCTGGCTTAGCCGCAGGTTTAGCGGCCGGCTTGGCTGCCGGCTTCTTGGCTGCTGGTTTGCTACTTGTTACTTTTTTTTTAGCCGCAGGTTTTTTGGCAGCAGGCTTTTTGGCTGCTGCTTTTTTAGCTGCAGGCTTTTTAGCGGCTGCTTTTTTAGCGGCTGGCTTTTTGGCTGCAGGCTTTTTCTTAGCTGCGGGCTTTTTGGCTGCTACTTTTTTAGCGGCTGGCTTTTTAGCTGCAGGCTTTTTCTTAGCTGCGGGCTTTTTAGCTGCTACTTTTTTAGCGACTGGCTTTTTGGCTGCAGGCTTTTTCTTAGCTGCGGGCTTTTTAGCTGCTACTTTTTTAGCGACAGGTTTCTTTGCGGCTGCTTTTTTAGCGGCCGGTTTTTTTGCTGCTGGTTTTTTTGCAGCGGATTTTTTTGCAGTTGCCATTAGATACTCTCCTAGATCAAGATCTTAGATCGTTGGTTCAAAACACTTGGTCTTTGCAGCCCAAGTGATTCATGGTGCTGAACCGTAGTTCAACACCATGAACAGGGTGTGTTCCTGACCCACAAAAAACATCTTTTCACTGCGAAAGATGCTGTGTGCAGGGGGAACAAAAAAGGTCATGTCAGTTTCAATCCCAAGACAGCGCGCCGCCGGTTTGGTACTCGATCACGCGGGTCTCAAAAAAGTTACGTTCTTTTTTCAGATCGATCATTTCGCTCATCCACGGGAATGGATTTTCCTCGTGAGGGTACAACGCGTCCAAGCCGATTTGGGTGGCGCGACGGTTGGCGATATAGCGCAAGTAGCCTTTGAACATGGAAGCATTCATGCCGAGCACGCCGCGTGGCATGGTGTCTTCGGCATAGCGGTATTCCAACTCAACGGCTTTGTGAAAAAGTTCAATGATCTCGGCCTTGAATTCGGCCGTCCACAGGTGAGGATTTTCTAACTTGATCTGGTTGATCAGGTCGATGCCGAAGTTACAGTGCATGGATTCATCACGCAAGATGTACTGGTATTGTTCTGCAGCGCCCGTCATTTTGTTTTGACGACCCAATGCCAGGATTTGGGTAAAGCCTACATAGAAGAACAAACCTTCCATGAGACAAGCAAACACGATCAAGGACTTCAGCAGCGTTTGGTCGGTTTCAGCCGTGCCAGTATGGAAGTGGGGGTCCATGATGGCTTCAATGAATGGAATCAGGAACTCATCTTTGTCGCGGATGGAAGTCACTTCTTGGTAAGCATTGAAGATTTCGCTTTCGTCCAGACCCAGCGATTCGACGATGTATTGGTAAGCGTGGGTGTGAATGGCTTCCTCGAAAGCCTGGCGCAGCAGGAATTGACGGCATTCTGGCGCGGTGATGTGGCGGTAAGTGCCCAGCACGATATTGTTGGCGGCGAGTGAGTCGGCAGTGACAAAAAAACCTAGATTGCGCTTAATGATGCGGCGCTCGTCTTCTGTCAGACCGTTGGGATCTTTCCACAGTGCGATGTCGCGCGTCATGTTGACTTCTTGCGGCATCCAGTGGTTTGCACAAGTGGCTAAATATTTTTCCCAAGCCCATTTGTATTTGAACGGCACCAATTGGTTGACATCGGTTTGTCCGTTGATGATGCGCTTGTCTGCGGCATTGACGCGGCGACCAGTCGGAGCAGGCGCAGATGTGAAGGCGCGCGATGCAGAGGATGTGTCTGGAAGTACAGCGCCATCGTTGAGGATGCGAGAGGCGGGCACTGAAGTGGGGGAGGGTGACGCAGTCAGGTGACTGTTGAAGTCACCCATGGGGGCCGCGACGGGCGATGTGGGTTTGGCTTCTTCTTCCCAGGTCAACATATTGGTAATTCCATTCTTTGGATTATGGGTGCATGCTTGTGAAACGCAAAGGATTCATTCAAAACTGCAAGGAAATTTGTTGTTGAATTGCAATTGATGCGAGCGCTGACGATAAAAGCAGCGCTCGATCTCGTCACTGACATGCTTCACAGGTAGGGTCATCGACGCCGCAAAATTTGACATCAGTGGCCGGTGAAGCCGACAGAATTTGTGAACGCGCGGCAGCAGCTGCAAGTTCCATGGCACTCAAACCAGAGCCGCCACCGCCAGAGGAAACCGCGTTGTGCGAGCCTGCTTGTACGGTGGATTTTTCGATTTGCGTGGCGCTGGTGGTGCGCAGGTAATAGGTGGTTTTGAGGCCGCGCAGCCAAGCGAGTTTGTAAGTCTCGTCGAGTTTTTTGCCAGAGGCACCCGCCATGTAGATGTTGAGTGACTGCGCTTGGTCGATCCATTTTTGGCGGCGCGCAGCAGCCTCAACCAGCCACTGTGTTTCAACCTCGAATGCGGTGGCATACATGTCTTTGAGGTCTTGGGGCACGCGGTCAATCGGGCGCAATGAGCCGTCGAAATGCTTGAGGTCCATGACCATGACATCGTCCCACAGGCCCAGACGTTTGAGGTCGCGCACCAAGTAGGCATTGATGATGGTGAATTCCCCGGACAGGTTGGACTTCACCGACAGGTTGCCAAAGCATGGTTCGATGGATGCATCCACCCCCACGATATTGGAGATGGTTGCCGTGGGTGCAATCGCTACGCAATTGGAGTTGCGCATGCCGTCGGCGGCGATCTTGCTGCGCAAGGCATCCCAGTCCAGCGTGGCGCTACGGTCCACTTCGATGTAACCGCCACGTGATTTTTCCAGCAAATTCAGGGTATCCAAAGGCAGAATGCCTTGGTCCCACAACGAACCTTTGTAGGTGGAGTAACGCCCACGTTCGCGAGCCAACTCGGTGGACGCCCAGTAAGCGTAGTAACAAATGGCTTCCATTGATTTGTCGGCAAATTCAACGGCAGCCTGTGAAGCGTATGGAATATGTTGCTCGTACAAACTGTCTTGGAATGCCATGATGCCCAAACCCACAGGACGGTGACGCAGGTTGGAGTCGCGGGCTTTTTTGACAGCGTAATAGTTGATGTCAATCACATTGTCGAGCATGCGCATCGCGGTGTTGATGGTTTTCTTGAGCTTGTCGTGGTCCAGCTCCTGGCCTTGTGGGCCTTGCTTGAGGTGACGCACCAAATTGACAGAACCCAAGTTGCACACCGCAGTTTCTGTGTCACTGGTGTTCAAGGTGATTTCGGTGCACAGATTGGAGGAATGCACCACACCGCTGTGCTGCTGAGGTGAGCGCACATTGCAAGCGTCTTTGAAAGTGATCCATGGATGACCGGTTTCAAACAACATGGTCAGCATCTTGCGCCACAAGTCGGTGGCTTGCACGGTTTTGCTGGGTTTGATCAAGCCTTGGCGGGCTTGTGCTTCGTAAGCGGTGTAAGCCTTTTCGAAATCTGCGCCGAATTTGTCATGCAAATCGGGCGTGTTGGAAGGTGAGAACAAAGTCCACTCGCCTTTTTCCATAACGCGACGCATGAACAAATCGGGAATCCAGTTGGCGGTGTTCATGTCGTGCGTGCGGCGGCGATCATCGCCAGTGTTTTTGCGCAATTCCAAAAACTCTTCAATGTCCAAATGCCATGTTTCGAGGTAGGTACACACCGCGCCTTTGCGCTTACCCCCCTGGTTGACGGCAACTGCGGTGTCGTTGACGACTTTGAGAAACGGCACCACGCCTTGTGATTCGCCGTTGGTGCCTTTGATGTGACTGCCCAAGGCGCGCACGCGGGTCCAGTCGTTGCCCAAGCCGCCAGCAAATTTGGAGAGCAGTGCGTTTTCTTTGATGGATTCGTAAATGCCGTCGAGATCGTCCGGCACGGTGGTCAGGTAGCAGCTAGAGAGTTGCGGACGGGTGGTGCCGCTGTTGAACAGCGTAGGGGTACTGGACATGAAATCAAACGACGAAAGAATTTCGTAGAACTCGATCGCGCGCTCTTCGCGGTTGACTTCATTAAGTGACAAACCCATGGCGACACGCATGAAAAAGGACTGCGGCAATTCAATGCGTTGTTTACGGACGTGCAAAAAATAACGGTCGTACAAGGTTTGCAAGCCGAGGTAGTCGAACTGGAAGTCGCGCTCAGGCTTGAGGGCTTTTGCCAAACGGGGCAAGTCAAACTGCAACAAGCGCGCGTCGAGCAAATCGTTTTCCACACCTTTTTTCATGAAGTCAGCGAAAGTACGCTGGTAGTGCCCTGCCATTTCGGCATGGGTGGCTTCGTGGCCCAAAACTTCTTTGGTGATGGAATACATCAGCAAGCGGGCTGTGGCAAAGGTGTAGCCCGGTTCCTTTTCAATCATTGTTCTGGCTGCGAGTACCGAAGCTTTGTGCACCTCTTCCATCGGTATGCCGTCATACAGATTGCGCATGGTTTCGGTCAGGATAGGTGCAGCGGTGACATCTGCGCCCAGGTTTTCGCAGGCGGCTTCAATCAGTTGTTGCAAACGCTGGGTGTCAAGCACCACGCGTTCGCCGTCAACGATGGCATGCAATTGCGGACCGGTATTGATGGTGGTTTCTTTGTGCGCGGCGCGTTCTTGGCTGCGGCGCTCGCGATAGAGCACATAAGAACGCGCCACTTCGTGGTGGCTGCCGCGCATCAAACCGAGTTCCACTTGGTCTTGCACATCTTCAATATGAAAGGTGCCGCCACCCGGGCGTGAACGCATCAGGGCGCGTGTCACCACTTGCGTCAATTGGTCAACGGTTTCGCGCACGCTGGAGGAGGCGGCGCCTTGGGTGCCGTGTACCGCCAAAAACGCCTTCATCATGGCAACCGCAATCTTGGCGGGTTCGAAGGGCACCACCGCGCCATTTCTGCGGATGATTTGGTACTGGCTTAATGAAGACATCAATGCTGACTGCGCAGCATCTGTGGTGTCTGTGGCTTTGACAAAGGGGTTGACATTCGTCGGGCTTGTTGCAATTTGCATCTTTTTGTAATCCTGTGGGGCGTGAATGCTTTTGGTAACTTCTTATTTTTTGTGTGCGCAGGCATGGAGCGCCAGCGCAAATGTGCACAGCCCACACTATATATGGGGTGGCAACTCTTTTCAACACACTACACGTAGTGTTTGACCCTTTTTTTAAAAATTTCTCGCGCAGTGATTCTTTTTATAGCAATTTGCTGTATTTAGATTTAACCTGAGTGCAAATTTAGCGAATAGATTCTTCGCAGGCGCTGAAAAAATAGTTGGGCCAACCGAGACTTTGTTGCAAAAAACGCCAAGAAAATCCCTTGCCGGGATCTTTTTTTCTGTCTGGCGCAATGTGTTCGTGTCCTGCAATATGTTGAAGCGGGTATTGCTGAGCAATCATGGGCAGCAGTGCAATCAAACTTTCGTATTGTTCTTGTGTGAACACATCGCCTTCTAAGCCTTCGAGTTCAATGCCGATGGAGAAGTCGTTGCATTGCGCGCGGCCAGCATGTGTGGATGTGCCGGCGTGCCATGCACGGTCATCGCAACTGACAAATTGCAGCAACTCGCCGCCTCGGCGAATGTAGAAATGCGATGACACTTTGACGTCTCGCAATGTTTCGAAATAAGGATGCTCAGAGGTTTGCAAACAGTTGGTGAACAATGCTTGCACTTGCTTGCCGCCGTAAATACCCGGCGGCAGGCTGATGGAATGGATCACCACCAAATCGATGTTTGTGTTGACAGGGCGAGGTCCGAAATTTGGCGAAGCCAAGGCATGCGCAAATCGGTACCAACCTTGCTGCCACACAGGCTGTTGGGTCATGCCTGAGGTTCTGCCAGTTGACGGTGCGCCTCACTGCAGTACTGCAGATCCCCTGAAATGACAGCTTCTTTTTGTGGCAGGTGCAAACCGCAATGCGCACAACGCACCATAGGCTGGGGTCCGTTGTCAGAACTGTCAGATGACGCGGGCGGTTTGGCGGGCCGACTCAGTTTGATCCACCAAATCACACCGAACACGATGGCGAGCAATATCAGGTATTTCATATGACGCGTCCCAAAAACACTTCGGTGACAAAACGCGAGCCGGCATATGACAAAAACAGCATCAGCGCGCCGGTGTAGAGCATGCGAACAGCCAAAGCGCCACGCCAGCCACGGTATTTGCGTCCCCACATCAGCACCAAGAACACCAGCCACGCCAATAGCGCGAAAAGCGTTTTGTGGTCCAAGCGATAGGCTTTGTCAGGTTCGTTGAGTTGCTCGCCAAACAACCATCCGGCCAATAAAGTGGCGGTGAGTAAGGAAAAGCCGATGTTGACAAAGCGAAAAGTCAGGCGCTCGAGTGTCAGCAACGGCAACCCGGAGGGGTCAACCGCACCCAGACGTATTTGCCGTTCTGCGCGGTTCATCAAGCTGGCATGCACGACTGCCGCCGCAAACAGCGCGTACGAAGCCATGCCAAGCATCCAGTGAAACGGCAGCCATGCCGATGATGTGCTGTGCAATGCATGGCCAGGAAACACCAAAGGCAATATGACTGCCACCATGCCCACGCCAGACATCAGCCAACGGGTTTGCATTTGTGGAAACCAATGGTGCTCTAAGGTGTAGACCAACAACACCAGCCAAGCGGTGGCTGACAAAGCCGGCGCAAAACCAAATCGCGCCAAGCCGTCCTCGGAGGGAATCAAACTGGCAATGACACTCAAGCCGTGAACCAATGAAATCAGCCACAGGTAATTGCGGCTTTGCTGGGGAGACAAGCGCCCGCCAAAGAGAGCGCCGAGTGCGTAAGCCATGGCGGCGACCAGGCCCCAGACCAGGCTGAATTGGGATGCGCTCAATACAATCATATGAACAGTTTAGCGGGTCATTGAGAACTTGTAGGATGACACGCTAGGCATCCTACTATTTAAGGCATTGCAGATGGCAAATACATTGAGCGAAAAATTGTCGCGCATGGTCCGGCAAATCAGCGGACAAGCGCGAATCACCGAATCCAATGTGGCGGACATGCTGCGCGAAGTGCGCATGGCGCTGCTCGAAGCCGACGTGGCGCTGCCGGTGGTGCGCGATTTCATTGCCCGCGTCAAAGAGCGGGCGCTGGGCCAAGAAGTGATTGGCTCTCTGACCCCGGGGCAGGTGCTGGTCAGTATCGTGCAACGCGAACTCAGCGCGACCATGGGCGAAGGTGTCAGCGATATCAATTTGGCGGCACAACCGCCAGCGGTGATATTGATGGCGGGTTTGCAAGGCGCGGGTAAAACCACCACCACGGCCAAACTCGCCAAACACCTGATCACCAAGCGCAAGAAAAAAGTGTTGACCGTGTCAGCTGACGTTTACCGCCCGGCCGCCATCGAGCAGTTGAAAAGCGTGACAGCACAGGCAGGTGCGGAATGGTTTCCCAGTGACCCATCGCAAAAACCTGTAAACATTGTGTTGGCTGCGTTGGACTATGCACGCAAACATTATGTGGATGTGCTGCTGGTGGACACCGCCGGTCGCTTGGCCATTGATGAAGCATTGATGAACGAGATCAAGGCTTTGCATGCGGCGGTGAATCCGGTCGAGACTTTGTTTGTGGTTGACGCCATGCTCGGACAAGATGCCATCAACACCGCCAAGGCATTCAAAGACGCCTTGCCATTGACCGGCATCGTGCTGACCAAAACCGATGGCGATTCACGCGGCGGCGCGGCGCTGTCGGTGCGACAAATCACCGGCGCGCCGATTAAATTTGCTGGCACCAGCGAAAAAATTGACGGCCTCGAAGCCTTTGACGCCGAGCGTCACGCCGGGCGCATGCTCGGCATGGGTGACATCGTGGCGTTGGTCGAGCAAGTCACGGCCAATGTGGATATGGAAGCCGCGCAAAAAATGGCGGCCAAGTTGAAAAGCGGCGACGGTTTCGATCTGAATGATTTTTTGTCACAAATTCAGCAAATGAAACAAATGGGCGGCTTGTCCAGCCTGATGGACAAAATGCCCGGGCAAATAGCGGCCAAAGCCAAGGACGTGGATATCAACCGCGCAGAAAAAGAAATGGTGAAAAAGCAAGGCATCATCCACAGCATGACGCCCCGCGAACGCGCCAAGCCCGACATCATCAAAGCCACGCGCAAGCGTCGCATCGCCACCGGTGCGGGTGTTCAGGTGCAAGACGTGAACCGCTTGCTTAACGAGTTCAGCCAGATGCAAGACATGATGAAAAAAATGCGCGGCGGTGGCTTGATGAAAATGATGAAAAAACTAGGCGG
>CAMDSU010000002.1 GCA_945907335.1 Bordetella parapertussis
AGTTATTTCTACTTTGTACACAGTTTTTACGCCAAGCCGTTAGATGTGCGCCACACCGTTGGGGTAAGCGATTACGGCCAGCTCTTTACCTCGGCGCTTTCAAGGGATAATATTTTTGCAACCCAGTTTCACCCTGAAAAAAGCGCTGATATGGGTCTGATGCTTTATCGAAATTTTTTGTCCTGGTCTCCCTGACCCACCTTTGTCTTTTGACTGATACAACTATCACTTATGTTGCTCATTCCTGCGATTGACCTGAAAGACGGTCATTGTGTGCGCCTGATCCAAGGCGATATGGACCAGTCCACCGTGTTCAGCGAACACCCCGCCGACATGGCGCTTCAGTGGGTGAACAAAGGCGCCAGACGATTGCATTTGGTGGACTTAAACGGCGCATTCGCTGGCAAGCCGCAAAATTTCAGCGCCATCCGCAGCATTTTGAAAGCGGTCGGCGACGATATACCGGTGCAATTAGGCGGCGGCATCCGCGATTTAGACACGATTGAAAAATACATAGACGGCGGCATACGCTACATCATCATCGGCACGGCGGCAGTGAAAAACCCCGGCTTTTTGAAAGACGCTTGCAGCGCATTTGGCGGCCATATCATCGTCGGGCTGGACGCCAAAGAAGGCAAAGTTGCCACCGACGGATGGAGCAAACTCACCGGCCACGAGGTGGTTGATTTGGCGAAAAAATTTGAAGACTACGGTGTCGAGTCCATCATTTATACCGACATCGGCCGCGATGGCATGTTGAGCGGCATCAACATCGAAGCCACGGTCAAACTGGCGCAGGCCTTGTCCATTCCCGTCATTGCTTCAGGCGGTTTGTCGAATATCCAGGACATTGAAAAGCTGTGCGCGGTTGAAGACGAAGGCATTGAAGGTGTGATTTGCGGGCGCGCCATTTACAGCGGCGACCTCGATTTTGAAAAGGCCCAAGACCGGGCCGACGAACTCAACGGCTGACATGCTGGCCAAACGCATCATTCCCTGTCTGGACGTGACCGCCGGACGGGTGGTCAAGGGCGTGAACTTTGTCGAGTTGCGCGACGCCGGTGACCCGGTGGAAATTGCGGCCCGCTACAACGGGCAAGGCGCAGACGAACTGACATTTTTAGACATCACCGCCACCAGCGACGGGCGGGATGTGATTTTGCACATCATCGAAGCCGTGGCTTCACAAGTGTTTATTCCGTTGACCGTCGGCGGTGGCGTGCGCACCGTGGAAGATGTGCGCCGCTTGCTGAACGCCGGGGCGGACAAAACCAGTTTCAACTCGGCGGCGATTGCCAACCCGCAAGTGATACGCGATGCATCGGACAAATACGGGTCGCAATGCATTGTGGTGGCGATAGACGCCAAACGACGCAGCGCCGAAGAAGAACAACGAACAGGTGCCAACGGTTTGCCCGTGGGCCCGGGCTGGGATGTGTTCAGCCACGGTGGGCGCAAAAACGTGGGCTTGGACGCGGTGGCTTGGGCCACGCAAATGGCCGATTACGGTGCGGGCGAAATACTGCTGACCAGCATGGACCGCGACGGTACGAAGTCGGGCTTTGACCTGGCGCTGACCCGCGCGGTCAGTGACGCAGTGCCGGTGCCAGTGATTGCATCTGGCGGTGTGGGCACGCTGGACCATTTGGCCGACGGCATACAAACCGGCGGTGCTGATGCCGTGCTGGCCGCCAGCATTTTTCATTACGGTGAATTCACGGTGGGGCAAGCCAAGCAGCATATGGCGGGGCGCGGGATACCTGTGAGGTTGTGAGGGGTGGAGAGCGAAGCGCTTCATGTTTCGTCTTAAGCTATATGAGTAGTGCGATGGTTACACCAACGCCACTGAATTAACTCTAAGAACTTTTGCATCGTCGGCTACTGTGCTTATGTGCGTTGCACTGCAAATTCGCATCTTTAAAAGTTCTCATTTATAAATTAGATATAGCTAATATTTGTTATTAAGCGGTTATATTCGAGTTATGCAAACGCTTGGGCAGTTGGCTTGATGAACGATTGAATTGCAATCAAGGAGGGGGTTATGAAAAATTTATCCCGGTTTTTAGTTGCAGCAGGTGCATCTGCAAATGATGAAGCAAGTGGCTTAACGTCTCAT
Source organism: Bordetella parapertussis (assembly GCA_945907335.1). Classification (GTDB taxonomy): domain Bacteria; phylum Pseudomonadota; class Gammaproteobacteria; order Burkholderiales; family Burkholderiaceae_C; genus Limnohabitans. The sequence continues at coordinate 2,117 of CAMDSU010000002.1, forward strand.
GGCTATTAACCCATCCATCAAGCGGGACGCGATAAATCATGCTCCGTATTTCAAACCATAGCACTTTTAAGACTCACCACTCATTCCACCGCATCAACCAAGAAATATTATCAATATGAGTTGCTACATAGTTACGTTTCAAGCAAAAGAGCTAGAAACACGACAAAATATTCGTGCGCTTCTAAAGACATATCAAAGCTACTGTGCAATCCATAACACATGCTGGGCAGTTGTTACAGATTTTAGAGCCCAGGACATTCGCAATCAGGTCGGCAAATTAGTACAACCAGGTGATCGGATTTTTATAGTTCGCTCTGGCATCGAAGGTGCTTGGAGAAACGTACTTGGCAGTACACCTTCGAACGAATGGCTAAGGAGGAATCTATAGCCATGGCGAATAATCATTTATCACTCGATGACTCAAAGCTGCGCGTTCGCCGAGGAAGAGTCGAGTCGGTTGACCTCTATGAAATCAAAGATACCGAATTAGATGAACTTGAAAAAGGCACGCCGGCGGAGTTGCAACTAAATTTCGCTGTTTTTTTAATCTCCACAGCATTTGCGGCAATCTCATCACTAGCAACAGCTAACTTTTCCAACAAGATCATTGAAACCATTTTCATAGTAATTAGCGTTGTTGGTGTATTCGTTGGCTTATATCTTTTAATCGCGTGGTGGCGAACTCGCAGCTCTGTAAAGGAGTTGTGCCTTAGGATAAGAGAGCGCATCCCCCCAGACCCACAGCTTGCAACCTTGGATGAATCCGAAAGAGATCTAAAGGGGGGCGATGACCCAGACGATATTCCTCTGCGTAAGGGCTAACCACCGGTCAACCGCATCCATCACTGGCTGAGCTTGCCATTTGTGACGCGTGGCGCTGGCAAAGTAAGGAATAACCATGCCTAAACAATCACTCCCACTCGCGCTTTTCGTCACAGACGCCCCCAAGCGAATCAAACCTTCCAACTATCCGCCACCCTTTGCATCCCAAATGGAAGGTCGAGAAAAGCGCCCGCTTGGCGATCTTTTCGGGCTGGCCAATTTCGGGGTTAATCTGACCAAGCTAGCACCCGGCGCCGTTTTTTCATTGCGTCATGCCCACACGAAGCAAGATGAATTTATTTTTATTCTGGAAGGGCATCCAACTTTGCAGACCGATGAAGTAAATACCCGCTTGTCGCCTGGTATATGTGCGGGCTTCAAGGCAGGTAGTGGCAATGGTCATCGACTGGTCAACGAAACATCGCAAGTTGTAGTCTATTTGGAAGTGGGGGATCGGACTCCTGAAGACAAGGCTTATTACCCTGACGATGACATCAAGGCCGTCATGATGGATGGCAAGTGGTCCTTCCAGCACAAGGACGGAAGGCCGTATTGAAAAGCATGTCTTGATGCAGGTACCGAAAAATAGTACCATTTGGTCATGAAGCGTAAACACCAACGCACCCTCGCTCTGATTTTTGCAAGGCCAACAAGCGCTAATGTTCAGTGGCGCGACATTGAAGCCATGTTTCACGAATTGGGTGCAGAGGTCAGCGAGCGCGAAGGCAGCCGCGTGGCAGTGGTGATGTATGGCGAAGTCAGGGTTTTTCACAGACCCCATCCATCCCCCAACACCGACAAAGGTGCTGTTGCAAGCATTCGCAAATGGCTGGAACAAAACGGAGTAGAACCATGAACACAATGCAAGTTGAAGGCTTTAACGCCAAGATTGAATATGACGAAGAGCTTGATCTCTTTCGCGGGGAAATCCTAGGGCTTAACGGTGGCGCAGATTTCTATGGAAAGAACCCCAAAGAGTTACGTGCGGAGTTCAAAAAATCTTTGCAGGTTTTTCTAGATGTGTGCAAAGAAAAAGGCATAGAGCCAAAAAGAAATTTCTCGGGCAAATTCAATCTCCGCATTTCACCAGAGCTGCATGAGCAGCTGGCATTGGCGGCACAAGCGGAAGGTAAAAGCATCAACATGGTGGCGCAAGAAGCTTTGCAATTGCGAGTTGCTTCTTGATACGCGGATCGCCATATATTTAGCATGAGGAAAGCCAATGAACGTGAACAAATCCGCATCGCGCCGCTCCTTGACGTCTAACTTGAAGCAAGTAGACGCTCATAACATTGCCCCGCACGAATACGAAGAACTGCCCGAATTCACTGAAGACATGTTGGCTCGCGCCAAGCTGAAAAAAGGGGGGCGTCCCCTGTCACCCAATCCGCGCAAATCTATCTCCTTACGCCTGCCCCCGGAAGTCATAGAGCGTTGGCGTGCCACTGGTCCCGGTTGGCAGACCCGCATGGCAGAGCGATTGAGTAAGGTTTGAGTTAGCGTTAAATTTTGTCAAGTGAGCTAAGCCTTAACATCTACCCTATGAATTGGCTTGATCACATCAAATGGGACGCGCAAGGTTTGGTGCCCGTCATCGCTCAAGAACAGGGCAGCAAAGACGTGCTCATGTTCGCCTGGATGAACCGCGAGGCGCTGCAAAAAACCGCTGAACTCGGCCGCGCCGTGTATTTCAGCCGCTCGCGCAACAAACTCTGGTTCAAGGGCGAGGAATCCGGCCATGTGCAACTGGTGCACGGCATTCGCCTCGATTGCGACAACGATGTGGTTTTGCTCACCGTCACACAAACAGGCCACGACCCGGGCATCGCTTGCCACACCGGCCGCCACAGTTGTTTTTACCAGCGCTGGCAGACCGGCCCGGATGGCGGTCAGTGGTTGAGCACCGAGCCTGTGTTGCAAGACCCCGCCCTCATTTATAAGAAAACACCATGAACACCATCGACAGCCTGATGCGCTTGGCCGCTGTGATCGAAAGCCGCAAACCGGCCAACGGCGGCAACCCAGATGCCAGTTATGTGGCGCGCTTGCTTCACAAAGGGCCAGACGCGTTTTTAAAGAAAATTGGCGAAGAAGCCACCGAAACCGTGATGGCCGCCAAAGACTTGAGCCACGGCAGTGATCCGCAGCATTTGGTGAATGAAATGGCCGATTTGTGGTTCCACTGCATGGTGGCGCTGGCGCATTACGGACTCAGTCCGCAAGACGTCATCAATGAGTTGTCGCGCCGCGAGGGTTTGGGCGGCTTAGAAGAAAAAGCCTTGCGCAAAGCTTTGCAGCGTGAATCAGGAGAGGATTGAATGAGTGATACGCAAGACCCGAACTGCATTTTTTGCAAAATCATTCAGGGCAAGATTCCTTCGCGCAAGGTGTATGAAGACGACGACATGTTCGCGTTTCATGACATCAACCCTTGGGCACCGGTGCATTTTCTGGTCATCCCAAAACTGCATATCCCTTCGATGGCGCAGGTTACCGAAGCGCACGCCGCGCTGCTGGGGCGCATGCTGGTCAAGGTGCCCCAACTGGCCCTACAAGAGGGCGTCAACCCTTATCCGGAGGGTGGTTTTCGGCTGCTGACCAACACCGGCGCCGAGGGTGGGCAAGAGGTTCACCACCTGCATTGGCATGTCATGGGCGGCCCCCGCCCATGGTTACGTGGCTAAGACTAGAATTCCTTTAGTTCATTGAGGAGCATTCCATGGGGTCATTTTCCGTTTGGCATTGGTTAATTGTTTTATTGATCGTGGTTTTGGTGTTTGGCACCAAGAAATTAAAAGGACTCGGCGGCGATTTGGGCGGCGCTGTCAAGGGCTTCAAAGACGGTATGAAGGATGGCTCGGCCACACCTGAAGAAAATCCTGCTGCACCTGCACAACAAGTCACTGGCGCGAGCCCTGCAAATGCGGAAAAGTCCACCATTGATGTCGAAGCCAAAAGCAAGTCTTAATAATGTTTGATTTAGACGTCTCCAAGTTGGCGGTCATTGGCGCAGTCGCGCTGGTGGTTATCGGCCCGGAGAAAATGCCGCGTGTGGCTCGCACGATTGGTACCTTTTTTGGCAAAGCGCAGCGCTATATTTCTGATGTGAAGGCTGAGGTCAACCGGACCATGGAAATGGAAGACCTGAAGAAAATGAAAGAGTCCATGGACTCGGCCATGACCGATGTGCAGTCAAGTGTGCTGAATGCCACCACGCAACTCAACCAAGGCATCGCTGACCTTGGTCAGGAAACCACTTCCTCTGACAATAACAATTCCTTTCTTCCCTATTGGCAGCCGCAGCAACCCGAATACAAGCACCCCGGTAAAAACTGGCGGCTCAAGCGTTCTGCCATGCCGCATTGGTACAAAGCCCGTCAGGGAGTGCGTACCAAGGCCTTGTCTGGGGCTGCGCGTGTCGCGCGTTTTCGTCCTGCCGGTTTAGGTTAGATCAAAGTTTGATGCTGAATGTCTGATACAGGTTCCCAAGAAAAAGACCCGCTCACCGGCACTGAACAGCCGTTTGTTCAACACCTTAAAGAGCTGCGTGATCGTTTGGTCAAATCGTTCATCGCTGTTGCGGTGATGTGTGCAGTGCTCAGCGTGTATCCCGGCCCCGGTCAGCTATACGATTTATTGGCCGAACCATTGGTGGCGCAATTGCCGCAAGGTGCCACGTTGATTGCCACCTCGGTCATTTCCCCGTTTTTAGTTCCGCTCAAGATCATGTTGATGGCAGCATTTTTGCTGGCACTGCCGGTGGTGCTTTACCAGGCCTGGGCATTTGTAGCGCCCGGCTTGTATGCACATGAAAAACGGTTGGTCTTCCCGTTGGTCATGTCGAGCACCATTTTGTTTTTTATCGGCGTGGCATTTTGTTATTTCTTTGTCTTTGGACAGGTCTTTAAATTCATCCAAAGTTTCGCCCCGAAAAGCATCACGGCAGCCCCTGATATTGAGGCCTACCTGAGCTTTGTCATGACCATGTTCATTGCATTTGGTTTGGCGTTTGAAGTCCCGATTGTGGTGATCGTGCTTGCCCGTATGGGCCTGGTCAGCATAGAAAAACTCAAAGCGTTTCGCTCTTATTTCATTGTCTTGGCTTTCGTTATTGCCGCCATCGTGACGCCACCTGATGTGGTCTCCCAATTGGCCTTGGCCATTCCCATGGTCATTCTTTATGAAGTGGGTATTTGGGCGGCGCAGATATTCATGAAGCACACCAAGGCGCCGGAGGATGAAGTGACCGGCGAGAAACCCTGACCATGCGTCGCCTGTGGCTGCTGTTTGCGCAAACGGTCACCGTGCTGGTGGCGCTGTGGTTTGTTCTGATTACGCTCAAGCCGGAATGGTTGCAACGCCCTGGTTTTTTGGGCCCAGATGTGCAGGTACTGCAAGCCCCATCGCCCAACCTAACGGCTTCTAGCACTGGCAGTTTGAGTGTGGCTGCCAAACGTGCATCGCCTTCGGTGGTCAGCATCAACACGGCTTCTCGAAAATCCAACCAAGCAGACCGCATGCGTGACCCTTGGTTCCGTTATTTTTTCGGTGATCAGGATGAAGACCCATCCAATGTTGGGCTGGGCAGCGGAGTTATCGTCAGCGCGGATGGTTACATACTGACCAACAACCACGTGGTGGAGACTGCCGATGAAATCACCGTGGTTTTGAATGATGGCCGGCGTACACAAGCGCGTTTGGTGGGCACCGACCCTGATACAGATCTAGCGGTTCTCAAGATCAAGCTCGATAACTTGCCTGTGATGGTCATGAGCAGCTCAGAGCAGTTGCAAGTGGGTGACATTGTGCTGGCCATTGGCAATCCTTTTGGCGTGGGTCAAACGGTGACCAGCGGCATTGTGTCTGCGCTCGGGCGCAGCCAATTGGGCATCAATACGTTTGAGAATTTCATTCAAACCGATGCTGCCATCAATCCGGGTAATTCTGGAGGTGCGCTGGTAGATGTTCAAGGCAATTTGCTCGGCATCAACACAGCGATTTATTCGCGCTCTGGTGGCAGTTTGGGCATAGGCTTTGCCATTCCTGTCAGCACGGCCCGTCAAGTATTAGAGGGTATCGTCAAGGACGGGCAAGTGGTGCGCGGATGGATTGGCGTCGAACCCACTGAACTGACCCCCGACTTGGCCAAGACGTTCAATGTGCAACGCAGCAACGGTGTCATCATCACGGGCGTGTTGCAATCCGGCCCGGCCGCTCGCGCCGGTGTGGTGCCGGGCGATGTGTTACTGGCCGTAGAGGGTCAGCCCATTCAAACCGTGGCGGAGTTGCTCGCCAAGGTGTCTGCCCTGAAACCGGGACGTCCGGCACGGCTCAAGTTTTTGCGTAACAACCAAGAATTAGAGTTCGCCGTTACCCCGGCACAACGCCCGCGCGTCAAATCGGTACCGCGTTGACATGGCCAATCGCAATGACATACTGACTTATTGCAACCAATTGTTGCAACCGCAATTGTTCAAAGACTATTGCCCGAATGGCCTGCAGGTTGAAGGGCGCTCGGAGATAAAAAAAATTATTTCAGGCGTGACCGCCAGTCGCGCTTTGATTGAAGCCGCCATTGCGAAAAATGCGGATACTTTGCTCGTTCACCATGGACTTTTCTGGCGCGGTCACGACGGCAGCGTGACCGGATGGCTTAAACAGCGGTTGGCTTTGCTGCTGGCGCATGACATCAATTTGCTGGCCTACCACTTGCCACTGGACGCCCACGCACAATGGGGAAATAACGCGCAATTAGGCGCGCTCATGGGTTGGCAGGCAACAGACAGGTTTGGAGAACAAGCGCTTGGAATGGTCGGTCATGCCGTGCAAGGCGACCTAGATACGTTGACCTTCACTCAGGAATTGGCCGCCAAATTGGGCACCACACCAGTTGCTGTGGTGCCTGATCCCAAGCGAGTCATCAAGAGAATTGCGTGGTGTACAGGGGGTGCCCAATCGTGGTTTGAAAGCGCCATTGCGGCGGGCGCTGATGCGTATGTCACTGGAGAAATTTCAGAGCCCCAAGCGCATCTGGCCCATGAAACCGGCGTTGCATTTTTTGCGTGTGGGCACCACGCCACCGAGCGCTATGGTGCGCCTGCACTGGCCGCGCATGTCAGTGAGCATTTCGGCATTGCGCACGAATTCATCGACATACACAACCCGGCCTGAGCCCAGACACGCCATGGCTTTGCCAAATCACCATTTGCCGATTGCGCTGACCATGGGTGACCCGGCAGGCATCGGGCCCGAAATCATTCTCAAGGCATTTGCCAACCATGCAGAACTGATGCAGGGCTGTTGCGTATTGGGCAATCTGGCGCTCATGCAACAGCACAGACAAGCATTGGCCAAGCATTTGCCTGCGCATATTCAATGTGTGGAAGTTTTTGCGCTCCATGACGCCTTGGGCCTGCAATCTGGTCAGATCCCTGTATGCAATGTCACGCCCGACGCCCCGATCTCCATCGGAGAAGTGAGCGCTGCCGCTGGAAAAATGGCGGCGGATGCGGTGCGCTTTGCTGCAAGTGAGGCGTTAGCGGGCCGGGCGAGGGCCATTGTGACCGCTCCTCTGCACAAAAAAGCCTTGTCGCTGGCGGCTATCGATTTTCCAGGCCACACCGAAATGTTGCAGGCGCTTGCCGCCGCCCATGTGGGGCTGGCATTGGCCGACATGCCGGTGCGCATGATGCTCAGTCGGCCTGGATTACGGGTGGTGTTGGTGAGCATTCATGTGTCGCTGCGCCAAGCGATTGAAGCGGTCACTGCGGCCAACGTCTTGAAAACCTTGCAAGTCACAGACCACAGTTGGCTGAAGTTGTATGGTTATCGGCCAACTATTTGGGTGGCTGGCTTGAACCCACATGCCGGCGAGGAAGGTTTGTTCGGGCAAGAGGAAATTCTTGAGATTTCTCCAGCTGTGGCCGCCGCCAAAGCGCAAGGTATGGATGTCAGCGGCCCGTTTCCGCCCGATACCGTGTTCATGCAAGCCTTGCAAATGGGTACCACGACATCGCCAGATGTAGTGATTGCCATGTACCACGACCAAGGGCTGATTCCGGTGAAGTTGCAAGGTTTGGCACATGGCGTCAACCAAACATTGGGTTTGCCATTTATCCGAACCAGTCCGGACCACGGCACGGCATTTGATATTGCGGGCAAAGGCTTGGCAGACCCCGCCAGTTTGCTTGCAGCCGTGGCCGCAGCGAATGCCAATTGATGTGAATGGCTTATTACCGCTCTTGTGAATACTAAATTCGTCATTTGAGGCGACCCCAAGAGGGTGTGACAAAACCCTTTCTGACCAGACCTCTGGTTTTCACCTAAGCCGCTCGGTTAGAATTGAGGGTTTTCGATGATCACAATGAAATTCAGAGGTCTTACATGAGTGACACCACTATAGACACCGGTAAACGCACTTGGCTCATCGCCACTGGTTGCGCAGGTGTTGCTGGGGGAGCAGCGGTTGCTGTCCCCTTCGTCCGCACATTCAGTCCGTCCGAGCGCGCCAAAGCCGCCGGAGCCGCGGTTGAGGTAGATATTTCCGCCATCAAACCCGGAGAAAAACTCACCGTGGAATGGCGAGGCAAGCCAGTGTGGATCGTCCGACGCACACCCGAGCAACTCGACGCCTTGAAAAAAGTCGAAGCCCAGTTGGCCGACCCGGAGTCCATGCGCAATCCTGATGAATTGACACCTGCTTATGCTCGCAACCAAATGCGGTCCATCAAGCCGGAATTTTTTGTCGGTGTGGGCATTTGCTCTCATTTGGGTTGTTCACCCAGCGATAAATTCGAAATGGGCCCTCAGCCATCTTTACCTGACGACTGGCAAGGTGGATTTTTTTGCCCGTGCCATGGTTCCACGTTTGACATGGCCGGCCGTGTTTACAAAAACAAACCGGCTCCAGATAACCTCGAAGTTCCTCCCCACATGTATCTTTCAGACAGTCGTTTACTGATTGGCGAAGACAAAAAGGCTTAAAGGCGAACACCATGGCTGAATTCAAAGAAATTTCCCCGAACGCCCCATTGGCGGATAAAGCGCTGAATTGGGTGGACAACCGATTTCCATTGTCCAAGCTTTACAAAGAACATTTGAGCGAATATTACGCGCCCAAAAACTTCAATTTCTTGTATTTCTTTGGCGTGCTGTCCATGCTGGTATTGGTGATACAAATCGTCACCGGTATTTTTCTGGTGATGCATTACAAGCCAGACGCAGCCACGGCTTTCGCTTCGGTTGAATACATCATGCGCGATGTACCCTGGGGTTGGTTGATTCGCTACATGCATTCCACCGGCGCTTCTGCTTTCTTCGTTGTGGTCTATATGCACATGTTCCGTGGCCTGATTTATGGTTCATACCGCAAGCCTCGTGAACTCGTTTGGTTATTCGGTTGCGCCATTTTCTTGGCTTTGATGGGCGAGGCTTTCATGGGCTATTTGCTGCCATGGGGCCAAATGTCCTATTGGGGCGCACAGGTCATTGTGAACCTGTTCTCTGCGATTCCATTCATCGGACCGGACTTGGCTTTGCTGATTCGCGGTGACTATGTGGTCGGCGACGCCACCTTAAACCGCTTTTTCGCCTTTCACGTGATTGCCGTGCCTCTGGTGTTGCTTGGCTTGGTTGTCGCGCACATCATTGCTTTGCATGAAGTGGGCTCAAACAATCCCGATGGCATTGAAATCAAAGCCACCAAAGATGCCAACGGCAAACCTTTGGACGGCATTCCGTTTCACCCTTATTACACCGTTCACGATATCATGGGCGTGACAGGCTTTTTGTTGGTGTTTTCAGCCATCATCTTTTTTGCCCCAGAGTTCGGCGGTTACTTCTTGGAGTACAACAACTTCATTCCTGCAGACCCCTTGAAAACGCCACTGCATATCGCGCCGGTCTGGTATTTCACGCCTTACTACTCCATGTTGCGGGCTATCACCAGCGAGATGATGTATGCGCTCATCGTCTGCGTGATTGCTGCGGCATATCTTGGTGCAAGCCGTGCAGCCATCAGCAACACTTTCAAAATTTTGGTTGTTGCTGGTGCATTGGTCGTGGTTGGTTTGATGCTTGCTATCGACGCCAAATTTTGGGGCGTGATGGTCATGGGTGGCGCTGTCATTATTCTTTTCTTCTTGCCTTGGTTGGACCATTGCGAGGTCAAATCCATACGCTTTAAACCCACATGGCATTCATACCTTTATGCTGTATTTGTGATCAACTTTATCGTGCTTGGGTATTTAGGTATCAAGCCGCCTTCCCTGATCAATGAGCGAATTTCTCAAGTCGGCACATTGTTTTATTTCGGCTTTTTCTTGCTGATGCCATGGTGGAGTCGCTTGGGTGAAACCAAGCCATTGCCTGAGCGCGTCAACTTTGTCGCACATTGAGAAACGGCTGGAGCAAACAACCATGAAAAAAATCATTCTCAGCCTGCTGATCAGCGTGTTTACCAGTTGGTCTGCTTTTGCCGCCACAGACACTATTCCTTGGGACAAAGCGCCCAACAAAATCAATGATCTGGGGGCTTTGCAAAACGGCGCTAAATTGTTTGTCAACTATTGCTTGAACTGCCATGCCGCGGCCTATATGCGCTTTAACCGCTTGACCGACATCGGTTTGACGGAGCAGCAGATCAAAGACAACTTGCTGTTCACCACCGACAAGGTGGGTGAGACCATGAAAATCACCATGGATCCGAAGCAAGCCAAGGACTGGTTCGGTGGCAACCCGCCTGATCTGACGGTCATCGCCCGTTCACGCTCGGGCCACGGTGGCACTGGCGCGGATTACATCTACACTTATTTGCGCAGTTATTACAGAGACCCAAGCAAGGCCACTGGTTGGAACAACCTCGCCTTCCCCAATGTCGGCATGCCGCATGTGCTGTGGGAATTGCAAGGCGAGCGCAAACCGCTGTTCGACAAGGTGGCATCTCACGGCCATGAAACCCAGGTGTTCAAAGGCTGGCAACAGGTATCTGCCGGCAAACTCAGCCCCGCAGAGTACGATGCAGCGGTTGGCGATTTGGTCAGCTACATGCAGTGGATGTCTGATCCCACACAAAGCTTGCGCGTCCAAGTTGGCGTATGGGTGATGATATTCCTGCTGATATTCATGTTCATTGCTTGGCGTTTGAATGCCGCTTTTTGGAAAGACATTCGCTAATCGCGAAACACCTCAACCCGCTTTAGCGGGTTTTTACAACGGGCCTGCCCTGGCCCGTTACACTTTTTATTTTCAGGAGCCACGCGCATGATGGTCTTGTACTCTGGGACAGTTTGTCCTTTTTCCCACCGTTGCCGTTTCGTGCTGTTTGAAAAAGGAATGGATTTTGAGATACGTGATGTAGACCTTTACAACAAGCCTGAGGACATCAATGTGATGAATCCTTATGGCCAGGTTCCCATTTTGGTCGAACGAGACTTGATTTTGTATGAGTCAAACATCATCAATGAATATATTGATGAGCGTTTTCCGCACCCACAACTTATGCCTGGTGATCCAGTAGACCGTGCACGCGTGCGTTTGTTTTTACTGAATTTCGAAAAAGAACTGTTTACCCATGTCACTTCACTCGAGTCGCGGCTTCAAAAATCCAATGAAAAAGCACTTGAAAAAGCGCGTGCACACATCCGCGATCGATTGACGCAACTTGCCCCGGTTTTTTTAAAGAATAAGTTCATGTTGGGAGACAACTTCTCCATGCTTGATGTGGCTATCGCGCCCTTGCTGTGGCGTCTTGACCACTACGGCATCGAATTGTCGAAAAACGCCGCCCCTTTGCTGAAGTATGCGGAACGTATTTTTTCGAGACCGGCTTATATTGAAGCCTTGACGCCGTCTGAAAAGGTCATGCGCAAGTAACCCCTATGGTGTCTGACTCTTCGTCAATTTCCACTCGTCCTTACCTGGTTCGGGCCTTGCACGAGTGGTGCACGGACAATGGTTTCACGGCCTATGTAACAGTTTCTGTCGACGACAGTGTCCAAGCGCCGCGTGAGTACGTGAACAATGGTGAAATTGTTTTGAATGTCAGTTTTGATGCGACCAGCGGCTTGCAGCTCAGCAACGAATTTATTCAATTCAAAGCCCGGTTTGGTGGCGTAGCCAGAGACATTGTGGTGCCTATGGGCAGGGTCATGGCTATTTATGCGCGTGAAAACGGACAAGGCATGGCTTTTCCTGCACCAGTCGCTGCGCAAGCGGTCCCTGACAAGCTCAATTCCTCTGACACAGCTAACCAAACGCCGACAGTTCCCAGCGGCAACACAAGCAGTCGTCCACAACTCAAGCGGATCAAGTAAAAACGTCTGCGCTTGGGTAGAATATGTATTTAGCCGATTTAGCTCAGTTGGTAGAGCAACCGCCTTGTAAGCGGTAGGTCATCAGTTCGAATCCGATAATCGGCACCATTTAAAAAGCCAGCACCTTCCAAAGAGGTCTGGCTTTTTTCTTTGTGCGTCAGGTTTAGTATTGCGTTTATCTTGGGGGCATCCCCTGGCAGTTGGTGCAACAGAGCGCCCAAAAAGCCATGCAAATCAGGGTCAAAGCACGGCGGCCCCCACCGAGCATGGCAAATTGAAATAATCCAGCAAACGACTATTAGGTATCAAATGGCTGACATGGTTTTTTCTCGGTATGTGTTGCAAATGATGGTTTTGGCAATCTGTGCGATGAGTGCATGCCAGCACGCACGTGCCCAAGATTTGCTCAAATCCACGGATGGCATGCTTGAGGCGCAGACAGTGTCGCGCATGTGGAACTTCATCAAAAGCAAAACACAGGCCCCTGCGGATTTGGCCATTCCACCTATCGTGGTGGATGAATCGCTGCCCAAAAATGTGCGTTTGATGTTTGAATTTCCCAGCCAGTATGCGCCGAAAACTGAGATGCGCATTCGCTTGAACCCCCAAAGCATGGTGGCTTGGAACAACGGCATGTGGCACTGGGCATTAGGACATGAAATGACGCACTATGCGTTTTTACTGCGCGAAAACGGCTGGCAAGAAAAACCCTGGTATGAAAACCGGTTGAAGCACCACTGTGACCATGAATTCATGACCATCACGCAAAACATCGCCGAGCTGTTATGGGAGATTTACGAGTCCAGCGAAGACCGCTTGCACATGTACATTGAGGCCAATAAAAGTTGCAGGTTTCAACCCAACCAGTAACCCATCAGCGTGACATCACTTTGATGCGTATGTTCTGCACAGAGTGCCCCTTGCTGCGTAAATGGGCGCCGATATCTGGCAGGAACTGGCGCAATTTAGCAGCCGCGGAGTTGTGGGTCGTTAGCAAGCACCAACTGGTTTCATCGATGGGACCGGCTTTGACCTGAGCCCATAAATCGGGCGGCAACAAAGTTTTCAAGGCATTCAAATATGCCGTGGATGTTTGGTGCATGGACAGCATGCCAGACAGGGTGTCAGATTGGGCAATGGCATCCATCACACTGGTGCGTTGGCCTGGGGCGCGGGTAGGTCTGGACATGGGGAATTATGAACCTGCACACAGGTAAAATGAACAGCTTCGAAAAAGGAACCAACGTCCATGGCCCGCCATCCGGCAAGCCATGGCCGTATCGCTTGTATGGCCTTCAATCCACTGACCTATATTTTTGGCAGCCGCAACGACCGGCTGCTTAAAACCTATCGCAAAACACTCGAGCGTATCAACGCCTTGGAAGTCCCCTTAGAGTCGTTGAGCGATGAACAATTAAAAGCCAAAACCACTGAGTTCAAGCTGCGGCACCAGCAAGGCGAGAGCCTGGACAATTTGCTTCCCGAGGCATTTGCGGTGGTGCGCGAAGGTTCCAAGCGAATCATGAAGATGCGTCACTTTGATGTGCAAATGCTAGGCGGTATTGCTTTGCACCAGGGAAAAATCGCAGAAATGCGAACCGGGGAAGGTAAAACACTCACAGCAACGCTGGCGGTCTATCTCAATGCTTTGGCTGGCTTGGGTGTGCATGTGGTCACGGTGAACGACTACTTAGCCAATCGCGATGCGCAGTGGATGGGGCGCTTGTATAACTTCCTCGGTTTGAGTGTGGGCATCAACTTGGCGCAACTGACCCGCGAGGAAAAGCAAAACGCCTACCGCAGTGACATCACTTACGGCACCAATAACGAATACGGATTTGATTATTTGCGCGACAACATGGTGTATGAGACTGCTGACCGTGTGCAGCGCAAAACCAACTACGCCATCGTCGATGAAGTGGACTCGATTCTGATTGATGAAGCTCGCACGCCATTGATCATCAGTGGGCAAGCAGAAGACCACACCGAAACCTATCTGGCCATGAACAAGGTGGTGCCGCATCTCACACGCCAGGAAGGCGAGATGGATTTACGCACTGGCGAAGGCGTGATCACCCCCGGCGATTTCACGCTAGATGAGAAATCACACCAAGTTTATTTGACCGAACTCGGCCATGAGAAGGCTGAAAAAATTCTGTCAGACATGGGTTTGCTTCCTGCGGGATCTTCTTTGTATGACCCTTCACACATTGGCTTGGTACACCATTTGTATGCGGCTTTGCGTGCCCAGCACCTCTATCACCTAGACCAGCACTATGTGAACCAAGGCGGAGAAATCATCATTGTTGATGAATTCACTGGTCGCTTGATGTCAGGCCGTCGCTGGAGCGATGGTTTGCACCAAGCGGTTGAAGCCAAAGAAGGTGTGCCGATTCAGGCTGAAAACCAGACCATGGCGTCCATCACGTTTCAAAACTATTTCCGTCTCTACGAAAAATTGAGCGGTATGACGGGAACGGCTGACACCGAGGCCTATGAATTCCAAGAGATTTATGGTTTAGAAACCGTCATCATTCCGCCCAACAAACCCAGTCGGCGCGAAGACCAACTCGACCGCGTCTACAAAACCACCGAAGAAAAATACCAAGCAGCGATTGACGACATCAAAGAATGCCATGGCCGAGGCCAACCGGTGTTGGTGGGTACCACCTCTATCGAGTTGTCAGAGTTGCTCGCCGGCATGTTGCAAGCTGCTGGCCTCAAACACCAAGTCCTCAATGCCAAGCAGCATGCCAGTGAAGCCGACATCGTGGCGCAAGCGGGTGCACCTGCCGCTATCACCATTGCCACCAATATGGCCGGTCGCGGCACTGATATTGTGCTGGGCGGCAATGTTGAAAAAACGGTTGAAAAATTGATGGCAGACGAAAGTCTGAGCGAGGCTGAAAAAACCACCAAAGCTCAACAATTGCGCGATGTGTGGGCGATTGAACATGAACGGGTGAAAGCCACAGGCGGATTGCGCATTATTGCGACCGAACGACATGAATCACGACGCATCGACAACCAGTTGCGCGGTCGCTCTGGCCGCCAAGGCGATCCGGGCTCTTCGCGTTTTTACCTGAGCTTGGACGATTCGTTGATGCGGATTTTTGCAGGCGAACGTGTCAAAGCCATCATGGACCGTTTGAAAATGCCAGAAGGCGAAGCCATCGAAGCAGGCATGGTGACCCGCAGTATTGAAAGCGCGCAGCGCAAAGTGGAAGCCCGCAATTTTGATATTCGCAAACAATTGTTGGAATACGACGATGTGTCTAATGACCAACGTAAAGTCATTTACCAGCAGCGCAACGATATTTTGGACGCTTCAAATCTGACAGCACAAATTGCCAACTTGCGTGAAGGTTGCTTCCAAGACCTGGTGCGCCAATTTGTGCCGCCTGAATCCGTGGAAGAGCAATGGGATATCGCTGGCTTGCAAAATGTATTGCGCAACGACTGGCACATAGAGTTACCTTTGACCAGCCATGTCGAACAGGCACAGGCAATCACCGATGAAGACCTGTTGGTGATGGTGGTTGAAGCTGCCCACGCCGCCTTTGAGAAAAAATTGGAAGCTGTCGGTGCTGACCAATTCACCCCGTTCATGCGTGCGGTCTTGCTGCAAAACATCGACAGCCATTGGCGTGAACATTTGTCGTCACTCGACTATTTGCGCCAAGGCATCCATTTGCGAGGCTATGCGCAAAAGCAACCCAAGCAGGAATACAAACGCGAGGCGTTTGAGTTGTTCGGTCAATTGTTGGACATGGTTAAAAACGAAGTCACCCGAATTTTGATGACGGTACAAATCGAAAAGGCCGAGCAGATAGAGCAAGCCGCACAAGCCATTGAGCAACGTGCTGAGACGGTCACCAATCTCACCTATTCAGCACCTGATGAAACGGGCCAAGCCCAACTGTTTGCCGCCGACACGGCAACGCAGACCGGCAATGTGCCTGTGGTGGGTCGCAACGAACCCTGTCCTTGTGGCAGTGGCAAGAAGTACAAGCACTGCCACGGCAAGTTGGCCTAAACCATGGCTGTTCATCTCCAAGTCGCCCGACCCGAAGAATTGCATGCCATTGCCGGATTACAAATTGGAGTGACCGAAGCTGGTGTGCGTAAGGCCAACCGCAAAGACTTGACCGTGATCACCTTGGACGAAGGTGCCTCGGTCGGCGCTGTGTTCACGCAAAACCGTTTTTGTGCCGCCCCAGTGCAATTGTGCAAACAACATTTGGCGGCGGGCGTGGGCATTCGTGCGCTGGTGATCAACACCGGTGTGGCCAACGCCGGTACCGGTCAGGACGGTTTGAACCACGCATTTTCTGTGTGCAGTGCATTGGCCAATGAACTCGGCGTACAGCCGCAACACATACTGCCGTTTTCTACCGGCGTGATCATGGAGCCATTGCCAGTACAGCGTATTGTCGACGGCTTGCCAAAAGCGCTGGCGGACAGAGCCGAGGCTAACTGGTCGCTGGCTTCACAGGCCATCATGACCACTGACACTTTGCCCAAGGCCATCAGCCGTCACATTCAAATGGATGGCCGCACGGTCACCATCACCGGCATCTCCAAGGGGGCGGGCATGATTCGTCCGAACATGGCCACCATGCTGGGATTTTTAGCCACTGACGCGGCCATAGAACCATCACTGATGCATGCGCTGGCCCATGAATTGGCAGAGGCTTCTTTCAACCGCATCACCATTGATGGGGATACCTCTACCAACGATTCATTCGTCGTCATCGCAACAGGCAAGGCGGGTAATGCGCCGGTGACCGATTGGCAAAACCCGGCGGCGTCTTTGCTCAAGCAAGGCTTGATCGAAGTGGCCAGATGGTTGGCGCAAGCCATCGTGCGCGATGGCGAAGGCGCCACCAAATTCATCACTGTGCGGGTGGAAGGCGGACGCCACGCCGCCGAGTGCCGGCAGGTGGCATATGCGATCGCTCATTCGCCGTTGGTGAAAACCGCTTTCTTTGCCAGCGACCCCAACCTTGGTCGCATACTGGCTGCGGTGGGTTACGCGGGTGTCGCTGATTTGGAACAAGGCTTGATTGAGTTGTTTCTTGATGATGTGCATGTGGCCACGCGCGGTGGCCGTCACCCTGATTACCGCGAAGCAGATGGACAACGCGTCATGAAACAGGACGAAATCACGGTTCGCGTTTTACTAGGTCGCGGACAGGCGCATGACCAAGTATGGACCTGCGACCTGAGCCATGAATACGTCACCATCAACGCAGACTACCGCAGCTGAACCATGAACGACGCTTTGGAACGCATGCTGCATCGCGCTGAATTGTTGATGGCGCGAATTGAACTCATCTTGCCGCAACCCTTGCATGCACCCGACTGGAATGCGGGCATTGCGTTTCGTTACCGCAAGCGTAGCAGTGGCCATGGGGTGCTTGAAGCCGTGCGGCATATCGGCCAAATGTCGTTGAATGATTTAAAAGAAATTGATCCGCAAAAAGAAAAAATCGAACGCAACACCTTGCAGTTTTTGCAAGGCAAGCCCGCCAACAATGTGTTGCTGACAGGCGCACGCGGCACCGGAAAATCTTCCTTGGTCAAGGCCTGTTTGAACACTTATGCGAGTCAGGGTTTGCGCTTGATCGAGGTGGACAAGCAAGACATGGTCGATTTACCAGACATCATTCAGGTGGTGGCAGATCGCGCAGAAAAATTCATTGTGTTTTGTGATGATTTGAGTTTTGATGAGGGTGAACCTGGTTACAAAGCGCTCAAGTCCATACTCGACGGTACGGTGGCAGCGGCCACGCCGAACGTGCTGATTTATGCCACCAGCAACCGCCGCCATTTGTTGCCTGAGTACATGAAGGACAACCTGAGCTACACCCACACCGAAGACGGTGAAGTGCATCCTGGTGAAGTGATTGAAGAAAAAATTTCGCTGTCAGAGCGCTTCGGTTTGTGGGTCAGTTTCTATCCGTTCAGCCAGGATGAATATTTGCGTATCGTTGACCAGTGGCTTCAGTCATTGCAGGTCCCAACCAACTTGTGGGAACAAGCGCATCCCGAGTCATTGGTGTGGGCCTTGGAAAGAGGCTCACGCAGCGGACGTGTTGCCTACCAATTTGCGCGCGACTTTGCGGGGCGCACAGGCACCAGCGGCACATGAGCCAAGACGCTTTGTCATCTGTGCGCGTGGTTGATGCGCAAGTACCCCGCACCCATGGGGCTGACCGACCGCTGATTCAAGTCGCCGTCGGTGTTTTGTTTGACGCGAATGGTCAGTTTTTATTGACCACCCGCCCCGAAGGCAAAGCTTATGCAGGCCATTGGGAATTTCCGGGTGGAAAAATTGAAGCGGGTGAAACCGTTGAGCAAGCCTTAGCCCGTGAATTGCACGAGGAACTGGGCATACACATCACGCAGGTCACTCTGTGGCGCACAGAGCAAATCGATTACCCGCATGCTTGGGTGGAATTGCATTTTTGTAAAGTGACCCGCTGGCAGGGTGACTTGCAAATGAAAGAGGGCCAAGAATTTTCTTGGCAGCAGCTGCCTGTGACAGTAGCGCCAGTGTTAGCGGGGACCGTGCCCGTGCTGCAGTGGTTGGCTCAGGCGCAGAGCTCTATTTCAAATTCTGCGTTGCCCACCGCTGTTTGAGGCTTGCCCTCCCAGTTCTGGTGAATCAATCGCACCCATACCATCATGCGGTTGCCGCTGATTTCGGGCACCAGACCTTGTGATTCATCAATGAACAAACGCATCATTTGAAAACGCCCTTGTGGCAAGGCTTGCTGGAACTGGCCTTGGTTGGCCACTACGCGCTGCGGCGAACCGCTTTCTCTGAGCAAGCGCATCAACAAGCTCACACTCTCTTGCAAAATTTTCAAAGGCTCTGACCATTTCAAAATATCTTGGCGACGCAAATCAGGGTCGCGTTGTTGCCATGCGTGGTAGCCTGGCAGGTCGAAGGCACAAGTGCCGCCCGGTACAGCCACCCGGTTGCGCAAACTGCTGAGGAAATCACTTTCAGTCACGCATTGACTCAGTCGAGCGGCTTGGGTGTTGAAGCCTTGCAAGCATCTTTCGATGTTGCCCAGCAATTCATCGAGCACGGCTTCTGACACAGACGGGTTGCCCCGGTAACTGCTGAACTGCTGCTTGTGTCGCTCGAGTTCTTTAAGAATGTCTGATTTCAAATCAGAACGGCCACCGACATCAATGATTTCAAACAAGGTGGTCAGCGCGAAATGGTGGTCAATTTCAGATGAGCGCAATAACAGGTGTTCAAAACGCCCAAGCAAATATTCCAACCGCAAGTAAGTGCGAATTCGTTCGTTGAAAGGGTGTTCGTAGAGAATCACAAGTAGCGCGCGGGTGAAGGATTGTTAATAAGGGAAATGATAACCGTTGTGAAGCGCCATTCGAGGCCACATCAGCTTATATGTGCAGTTGAATGGCTTGGACTTGCCGCATGAGTTTGCCGATGTCGTCGCTATCGTTGTCAACCACCCAATCAGCGGCACTCAGCCGTTGCGCACGATTGGCCTGGGTGGCCATGATGTCCTCGACCTGTTTTGCAGTCATCCCGCTGCGCTGCATGACCCGACGGATTTGCGTGTCTGTCGAGCAATCCACCACCAGCACACGGTCAAGCTTTTGACGCCAATGTGCCGACTCGACCAACAACGGGATATCCAGCAAAACCAAGGGTTTTCCCTGATTTATCAGAAGTGACTCTTGTTCGAGCAAGGCAGAAAGAATCCGTGGATGCAGCAAAGCTTGTAAGCGCAAGCGTGCTTCAGGCTGGGTAAAAACCAATTCCCGCATGCGATCTCTTGCCAAGCTGCCGTCAGCAGCAATGAACGCTTGGCCAAATTCCCGTTTGATATCGGGCATGGCTGGGCCACCGGCTGCTGTCAACTGCCGTGACACTGCGTCCGCATCGATCAAGGCAACTCCCCTGGCAACCATCAATTGCGCTAAGGTGGATTTGCCACTGCCGATGCCTCCGGTCAAGCCAATGCGTCTGAATGCGGTGTGCGACATGGCCGCAAGTCTATAAGACCCAGCTTTACATTACCTGACCCAGTTGAAACACCGGTAAATACAAGGCAATCACCATGCCGCCGACCAAACCACCGAGTACAACCACCAACAATGGCTCGATCAGTTGGGTGAGTGAATGCACTTGTTGATCCAGCGCTTCGTCTTGCGCGTCAGCGGCTTTGCCAAGCAGCGCAGACAGGCTTCCTGATTGTTCGCCTATATCGATCATTTGAACCAAAATCGGCGGGTACAGCCCGATGAATTCCCCGCTGGGATGATGCGACGCGACCTCGAGTTGCCGCAGTGCCTCTGACAGACTGATGCCTTTGAAAACAGCATCGCGAACCAGTAAGGTCGAGAGCGCATACACGCGATTGCCACAGGCGCCCGCCACCGTCTCCAAAGTATCCAGCAATGGCACGCCAGACTGCATCAGCATTGCCATACAACGCGTCCAAACCGTCAAATTGGCGCTGATCACCAACGGCGCCAACATTGGCAGGCGAAGCGCACGAACAGCAATGAACCATTGAAACTTCGCATCGGTTTGGTAGCGTTTTTTGATCAGCCAACCGAGCAATGCAAACACACCGGCGACCGGCAGGCCCCATTGCAGCATGGCTTCACTCAAACCCAGAATCAGTCGAGTGGCCCAGGGAAGTTCTGCGCCGAATGAGGCGAATATCGACTGAAACACTGGCACCACCCACACCAAAATAACAGCCACCACCGCCAATGCAATCAGCAGTACCGCTACCGGATAGACCAAGGCCATGCGCACTTTTCGGAGCAACTGTTGTTGGCGTTCAGTGTGCCAAGCCAGGCGGTTGAGCATGTCGTCTAAGTTGCCTGATAACTCGCCGGCCGCCACCATTTGGCAATACAAAGCGGAGAACACGGCGTGCTGTTGCAAGGCCGCTTGCAGTGACAAGCCAGCCGCAATTTGCTGTCGCAGTTGTTCTACCACCCGGGCGATAGCTTGACCCGCGAGTCCTTTGTGAATGGCCTCTAAAGACTGCAGCAATGGCACGCCTGAAGACACCAAGGTGGCCAACTGCCGGGTGAACGCGGTTAATTCATGTGAGCTGACGGCGCGAGCGCGTGGCGGCGTGACAAGCGCAGGGTAGGCTGAAGGCGGATGACTAAATTGCGGCGCGTCATTCATGGGTGGCAGCCATGACTTCTTCAATGGTGGTGTCGCCCGCCGCCACTTTGGACATGCCCGCTTGACGCAGACTTCGCACGCCTTCTCGCGCGGCTTGGGCCGCTATTTCGCCTGCACTGGCTTGTTGCAATAGCAAGGGTTGCAAAGAAGGTGTGATCGGCATGACTTGGTGAATCGCAATCCTGCCCGCATAACCGTCCAAGCACTGTGGGCAGCCCACCGCTTTGTAGCTGGCTTGGTCTGGCAAAGGCTGTTTGCAGGCATCACATAAGCGACGCAGTAAGCGTTGTGCGCAAATCAGAACGACGCTGCTGGCCAAATTAAAACCAGCGATACCCATGTGGTTGAGCCGTGTCAATGTGGAGGCGGCGTCGTTGGTGTGCAAAGTTGACAAGACCAAGTGACCGGTTTGCGACGCTTTGACCGCCATGTCAGCAGTGGCAAAGTCGCGAATTTCACCCACCATCAGGATGTCCGGGTCTTGTCGCAGTAAGGCGCGCAATGCCACATCAAATGTCAAACCGATGCGCTCATTGACATTGATTTGGTTGGCGCCTGGCAAGACAATTTCAGAGGGATCTTCGACAGTAGCGATATTGACCGAAGGCGAATTTAAATGGTTCAGACAGGTGTACAAAGTCACCGTTTTTCCCGAACCAGTGGGGCCGGTGATCAGCACCATGCCATTGGGACGTTGGATCGCATGCTTGAGTTGCGCGAGTTCTTTGTCGGGCATGCCCAGTGCATCAAAGCTGAGCGGTTGGGATTGCACATCCAAAATACGCAGCACTATTTTTTCGCCATGTAAAGTGGGAAGACTGCTCACACGCATGTCCACCGACCGGTGCTGCAAAGCGAGTTGAAGACGGCCATCTTGCGGCAACCTTTTTTCAGCAATGTCCATGCGTGACTGCACTTTGATGCGTGAGACGATTTGTTCGCGCAGGCCAGCAGGTGGCGCAGGCATTTCATACAAATGACCATCGCGTCGAATACGCACACGCAGCAAGTTGTCAAACGGCTCCAAATGAATATCAGAAGCTTTCAATGACAGGCTTTGCAGCAGCAGTTGGGACAACCATTCGACCGCTTGCAGGTCTTGTGGCGCGGGGCGTTCGGAGGCGGTAAGTCGGGGAAACATGTTCCAGACTGTAGGCAGAAGCACGCTGTATCAGGGTGACAAAGGGTCAGTAAATCGGTAAGCGCAACTGATGTCACTGCCAGCGCAAACAAGGCAGGTTAATATTTGTCAGACCCATTCACCTAGGAAATGCGATGTTGAAACCGCTGGTTACTTTGATGCTGCTGTGTTGCATGCCATACAGCTATGCGCAATTGAGCACCGGTCGGATGCAGTGCACCCAAGCTGCACTGGGTGCGCCTTTCAGCGTGGTGTTTGCGGGACCAACTGCCGAACTGACTTTCAAGGGCGATGTTTATCGCTTGTCCTTCAATCGGGCGTGGCGTTCCCAAGACGGCGAAACCTGGACTGACTACAAGGACGGCGCGTTGGTAGTGACCACCAATATTCCTTCTGACCGTTATGTCTCGGTTGGCAAGATAGGCAGCATGCACAGTCTGGCCTCGTGCGATGTCGTGGCCGCGCCTTGAGGCCTTTCGCAAATAACCCTCCCATAATGATCAAGTTATCTGGTTTTCAAGGAAAAAGAATATGCGCTTAGCCAATCACACCGTGCTTGTTACCGCCGCCGGACAAGGCATAGGACACGCGTCAGTCATGGCCATGGCAGCCGAGGGCGCCACGGTGTGGGCCACGGATGTGAAGCCCGAATTGCTCAAGTCGTTCGAGGGCCATGCCAACATCCATACGGCAGTCTTGGATGTGTTGGACAAACCCGCTATCCATGCATTGGTCAAACGGATTGAAAAGATTGACGCTGTTTTCAATTGCGCGGGTTTTGTTCACAGCAACACAGCGCTTGATGCCACAGACGAGCAATGGGATTTCGCCATGAACCTCAATGCGCGGTCGCAGTTTTGGATGATCCAAGCCGTGCTGCCCAATATGCTGGCACATGGCGGCGGCAGCATCATCAACATGGCCAGTGTGGCCTCGAGCATCAAAGGCCTGCCCAATCGGTTTGTGTACGGTGTCAGCAAAGCTGCGGTAATTGGTTTGACCAAAGCGGTAGCAGCTGACTATGTGGGACAAGGCATTCGTTGCAATGCCATCTGTCCAGGCACGGTCGACACACCTTCGCTGCAAGACCGCATCAACAGCCAAGACGATCCGGTTCAAGCGCGCAAAAACTTCATCGCCCGCCAACCCATGGGCCGCTTGGCGCAAGCGCACGAAATTGCGCCCATCGTGGTGTTTTTGGCCAGCGATGAGTCGCGCTTCATCACGGGCAACGCCTATTCGATCGACGGCGGCATGACGATTTAAAACGCTTGTTATTTTTTTGATGGGCACAAGTCTGTGCCAATCCCCAAGCAGACTAAAAATTGCCGCCACAATCGTTGCATGTCTTCGTCTTTTTCAGAGTTACTGGCGCAACGCCAGTTCATGCGGTTTTGGCTGGCGCGCATATGCGGCATCACCGCTCACCAAATGCTCATGCTGGCCATCAGTTGGCACATGTACGAGTTGACCAACAGCGCTTGGGATCTGGGACTGGTCGGCTTGTTTCAGTTCATCCCCGCGTTGTTGATGGCCTTGCCCGCCGGGCATGTGATTGACCGTTTGCACCGTGGCCGTATTTTTGCCACTTGCATGGCGGTACTTGTTTTGATTTCAGTGGTGTTGAGCATGGCGACTTTGCAAGAACAAGTCAGCCGTTCGCTGATTTTCGGAGTGGCGTTTGTGCTGGGATTTAACCGCGCTTTTCAAATGCCCGCGCAACAAGCCATCACCCCATTGCTGGTTCCCAAATCCTTGTTTCAGCGTGCCGTTGCGCTCAGTTCTACCGGCGTACAAGTGGCGGTGATATGCGGCCCGGCTCTGGGCGGGTTTCTCTACTTGGGTGGCGCCTTGACGGTGTACCGGGTGTGTGCGGTGCTGTTCACGCTGTCCATGCTGTTGACGTTATGGGTGCGCTATGAGCATGTGGCCAGGCACCACAGTTTGAGTTGGCAATCGCTGTTTGCCGGCGTGGCGTTTGTCTGGCAACGCAAGGTATTGTTGGGTGCTATTTCCTTGGACTTGTTCGCGGTGTTGCTAGGTGGTGCCACGGCATTACTGCCTATTTTTGCCCGGGATATTTTGCATGTCGGCCCAGAGGGTTTGGGCTTGTTGCGCGCAGCACCTGCGGCTGGCGCATTGTGCATGTCTATCGTGATCACCCGTTGGCCGATCCAACGGAACGTGGGTTACAAATTATTGGCTGCCGTGGCGGTGTTTGGCTTGGCTTTGATGGTGTTTGGCCTGTCAGACAGTTTTATTTTGTCGATGGTGGCGTTGGCGGTCAGCGGTGCGGCTGACAACATCAGTGTGGTCACCCGCTTGACGCTCATGCAAATGGAAACACCCGACGAGATGCGTGGACGGGTGGCAGCCGTCAACGGGGTGTTCATCGGCGCCTCTAACGAACTCGGTGAATTTGAATCAGGCCTTACCGCGGCGCTGTGGGGCCCGGTGGCCTCGGTGGTGGGCGGCGGCCTGGGAACACTGGCGATTGCCTTGGGGTGGATAAAACTTTTTCCCGACTTGGCGCGGCGCGACAAACTTTAAGCAGCGCTCCATCCCGCTGTTGCCGAAAACATCTGGAATGTTTACTACAGAGATACACAATGCACGATGGTGTTCTGTTATTGCAACAAATTCACAATCTGTGTGTGTCCGGCTTCTTTCGCCATGTCCATGGCGCTCAGTCCGCGGTCGTCTTTCAGCGTTTTGTTGGCGCCCTTGGCGAGTAATAAATGCACGGTTTCAGTATGGCCTTGGCCCGCCGCCCACATCAGCGGGGTGAGCGCGTCGATATAGGCGGCATCGACCAATGCGCCTGCGCCCAGCAGCACATCCACCACCTTGTTGTGCCCCATGCCTGCCGCATACACCAAGGCGGATTTGTGCAACCGGTCCTCCTCTTCTAGCTTGGCGCCTTTGGCGATCAACCGCGACACCATGTTGGCATTGCCCGAATAAGACGCAGCAATCAGCGGGGTGACTTTTTCTAAAGAGGCCAAGTTCACATCGGCGCCTGCATTCAGCATCATGCTGAAAATTTCCATTTGGTTTTTTTCAATCGCCATGAACAGCGCCGTTTTACCTAAGCGGTTGCGCGAATTGGCAAGTGCTCCGCGTGCCAGGCTTTGCTGCACGCCTTCAACATCGCTTTGGCGGGCTGCCACCAACAATTGGGCATTGAGGCTGAAGGTGGAGTCGTTTTGTGCAAATGCCGTGGCGGCCAAACCGACCAGCAAAGAAAGACCAATAGTAAATATTTTGGTGTATTTCGTCATTTTTATCACAGTCCTTGGGCGTTTAGCTGCCATGCTTTAGGCTGTCGAAGTCTTAAGGGTTTTCCCTTTTAAGGTGTTGCAGCCTAGTGCAATTTAACAGTGCGTGGTTAAGATGGGTGTATGGGAATATTTCCTTGTTTCTAATTCTTGTTTTCTCGGCACAAGGTTAGTGCAAGTTAAAAAACCCAGACTTCTAGACATGGAATGAGGGGTAAATCTTGATTTTACTCTTCAAACCTATCTGGTTTATCAAACATGGCCGAAAGGCTGAAGGAGCACACATGCACACTTACGGAAAGAAAATTTCCCAAACCATCGCCTGCTTGGCAGTCGGTGTTTTGTCAGCCGGGTTCGCCCAGGCAGATGTCAGTCAGTCTCAATTGACGGCTGCTGACAAGGACGGCAGCAATTTCTTGCATAGCAATGCAAATTACGCCAACACCCGTTACTACCCTGCCAAGCAAATTGACACCAGCAACGTCAGCAAGCTGCGTCCTGCATTCACCTTCCAGACCGAAGTGTTGGAATCCATGCAAACAGCACCAATCGTTGTTGGTGGCACGATGTACATCACCACTTCGTACAACCACGTTTATGCGATTGACCCGGTCACCGGCAAGCAAAAGTGGCATTACAAACACAAAATGGGTCCAGTCACCACTTATTGCTGCGGCCCTAACAACCGCGGTGTGGCCATCATGGGCGACCGTGTGTTCATGGGCACCTTGGACGCCAAACTCGTGGCACTCGACATCAAAACTGGCAAGCTGGTTTGGGACACCCAAATTGCTGACCCAGAATTGGGTTACTCAGAAACCATGGCGCCTGTGGCTGTCAACGGTCGTGTCTTGATTGGCACCAACGGTGGCGAATATGGCATCCGCGGTTTCGTCAAATCCTTTGACGCCAAAGACGGCAAATTGCAGTGGACCTTCCACACCATTCCTGAAAAAGGCCACGAAGGCGTGTTTGCAGTGAACGACTCCACGGGCCGCAACATGAAGCGTGACATCGCAGCTGAGAAAGCTCAGTTGGCTAAGCAAGGCGGCGATTTCTACAAAACTCTGGGTGGTGGCGTGTGGATGGCCCCTGCGGTTGACTTAGAAACCAACAGTGTCATTTTTGTGGTTGGTAACCCCAGCCCTGACCTGTATGGTGCTGAGCGTCCTGGCGACAACCTCTATACCGACTCCATCGTGTCTGTGGACCTCAACACTGGCAAGTACAAGTGGCACCATCAGTACATCGCACACGATGTGTGGGACTTGGACTCAGTGTCGCCTGTCATCTTGACAGATGCCAAAGGCAAAAACGGCAATATGACCAAGGTGGCTATTCATGCTGGCAAAACAGGCCACGTGTATGTCCATGACCGCGCCACGGGCGAACTGATCCGCTTCTCTGAAGCCATGGTTCCCCAAGATGGTTTGTGGACATTGCCGACCAAAGAAGGCGCCAAAATGATGTTGGGTGCCAACGGTGGTGTGGAATGGAGCCCAATGGCTATTCACCCTGAAGCGCGCTTGGCATTTGCAGCCAATTTGCTGCAGCCAATGACCTACCACGTGGAAGCTTCCAAGTATCCCGGTGGCAAGCTGTGGTTGGGTGGTGCATTCAAAACCATTCCTAGCGAAAAGCAAAGCGGTCGTTTGTCTGCTGTGAATATCGACACAGGCAAAGTGGCATGGAAATTTGACACAGACGAGCCTTTGATCGGCGGCGTGCTGGCTACAGCTGGCGGCTTGGTGTTCAACGGCGAAGCCAATGGTTTGTTCCGCGCTTTCGATGCCAAAAACGGCAAGAAACTGTGGGAATACCAAACCGGTGCTGGTGTCAATGCACCTGCTGTGTCTTACACCATCGGTGGCAAGCAGTACATTGCAGTGGCAGCTGGCGGTAACAACCAGATCGATGCCAAGCGCGGCAATTCAGTGGTTGTGTTCGCACTGCCCTGAACTGACTGAGTTCTAAGCCCGAGGCCTGCGTGCATGCATATGCACCCAGGCCTTTTCAATAGTTGTTCCTTGAAAATTGTATGAAAACCTTTTTTTTCTTCTCATATTTAAGCTTGGCCGCAATGCTTTCATTGGGCGCTCAAACAGCCATGGCACAAGTACCTGCCAAGGCGGCCGCATGCTTGGCATGCCACGGTGAAAACGGCAACTCCACTATGCCAAACACGCCAAGTCTGGCGGGCCAAAATGCACGCTACATCTATTTGCAGTTGCGCGATTTTCAAGAAGGCCGTCGTGATAACGCCATGATGACGCCCATGACCGCGGGGCTCAGCAAAGCTGACATGCAAGAGTTGGCCAAGTATTTTTCGGAACAAAAACTGACCAATAAGCGGTTTGCGACTGATCCGGAAAAGGTTAAAAAAGGCATTGCCAAAGCCAATGAAACTTTGTGTGCCATGTGCCATCAGGGTGAGTTCAAAGGCCAAAATGAGATTCCCAAAGTGGCGGGCCAAAATTTTGATTACGTGGTGAAAACTCTCAAAGACTTTAAAGCCAAGGACCGCAACAATGACGCAGGAAATATGACCAGTGTCGCCAGCACCTTGAGTGAAGAAGACATTGACAACCTTGCCCATTACATCGCCAGTTTGAATTGATATTGGTTGCTATCGCGGCGCCAGGGACACTGCCTGGGTTTTCTTAAGCAAAAAGCCTTGTGCAGTTCGTGCACAAGGCTTTGTTTTTTCCATTTCCGCTTCGCGGGGGCTGTGCTTACAGCCCGGCCGCTGCACGCAGCGCTTGGGCTTGGTCAGTTTTTTGGTCTTCGTTCACATTGGCTGTGCCAATATGAACTTCGCCCAAAAACCGATACCTTGCTAACGCAAGGTGGGCTTACAGCCCAGCAGCAGCACGGAGTGCTGCTGCCTTATCGGTTTTTTCCCACGTGAACTCGGGTTCATCACGGCCGAAGTGACCGTAGGCTGCCGTTTTTTCATAGATCGGGCGCAATAAGTCGAGCATCTGAATAATGCCTTTGGGGCGCAGATCGAAATGCTCGTTCACCAAAGCGGCGATTTTTTCGTCGCTGATCACGCCAGTACCCTGGGTGTTCACGGTCACGTTCATGGGCTTGGCCACACCGATGGCGTAGGCCACTTGCACTTGGCACTGGGTCGCCAGTCCGGCAGCCACCACGTTTTTCGCCACATAACGAGCAGCGTAGGCAGCTGAGCGGTCTACCTTGCTTGGGTCTTTGCCGCTGAAAGCGCCGCCGCCGTGCGGGCAAGCACCGCCATAGGTGTCGACAATGATTTTGCGTCCGGTCAAACCGCAATCACCTTGCGGGCCGCCGACCACAAAACGACCGGTCGGGTTGATCAGGTAACGTGTGTCTTTCAGCCATTCTTTGGGCA
>CAMDSU010000003.1 GCA_945907335.1 Bordetella parapertussis
GGTTTAAGACTCGGCATGAGGAGGCAAGGTTCACCCAACGTATTAACCTTTTCTTTGGCCAAACGGATGCCAAGGAGTTAGCCCAACGGTTAATGATTCGTGACCGTGAACAAGACGATAGAAGGCTATGCCTTGAATGTCGATATTTCAAACCCCACCGGCTTGAATGCAACAACTTTGAATGGGCTGGCTTTACACAACCCAAGTTGGGATCGAACTGGATCAGCCAACTTCAAAGGTGCTTGGGATTTGAGGAGGTAGAAATATGAGCCTCGGGTGGTGCTATTTAATCGGTCTTTTGACTGTAAGCTATATGTAAGGATATAAATAAAATAAGTAATCACCAACTTTCCAATTAAGGAGATTCGCTATGCCCCGTAAAGGCTACAAACCACAAGCCGGTAGGTCAAGAGGTATGCCTGAGAACATTAAGGCACAGCACTTCAACCGAAGGATTTCACCCGCTGAGGTTCAGATACTTCATGCTGCTGGCTTTGGCTCTAAGACCGATGGATTCCGTAACTTAATGGATCTCTATCAGGAGCTACACACCATGGGGTATCGTTGTGACACGCCAATTAGGGAATTCCTTGGCATTATGGAAAGAAGTTAGTAAAGTCAGTTCAATATGACAGCAAATTCAGTCGGGCTTTTATTTTATGTTTGAAGTTGCTTGCCAATCGCTCAGTTTGGTGCTTTGATTAGGCTACTACACTGGTTCAGGATAAAAATAGTCAAGGAGAATATTCATAGCTTACACAATACGCTTTTTCGCAACTCTTGCAGCGATAACCTTTGCATTGGCAACGAATGCACAGCTTATCGATAAAAAATCCTTGACCCTGGAAGCTGCTCAAAAAATTGCCGCTGCTTCACTGGCTGAAGCCCGCGCCAACAACCTTAACCTTGTCATTGCCATTGTTGATGACGGAGGTCACCTGATTACGTTGAGCAGGATGGAAACAGCCCAATACGGCAGTATTGATGTAGCGATTGCCAAGGCTAAAACCGCAGCAGCTTTTCGTCGTCCAACCAAGCTATTTGAAGATATGGCCAAAAGCAGACCTACGCTGGCCACAATCGCCAACGCCTCCTTGCTTGAAGGCGGTGTACCGATTATTCACAACGGTCAGGTCATTGGCGCAGTTGGCATCAGCGGCGCAACTGCGCAGCAGGACACACAAGTGGCTGAGACAGGTATCAACAGTCTGGGTTTGACAAGATAAATCCATGTGCTTTTGATTTGCACAATATCATTTCTCAAAGTTAATCGCTCTTACACCTCGGCCTTCTTGGCCCATTCCCGCAAGGTTGGTGGCACACAGCCAACCTTAGGTGCAATGGATTCAATGGCTGCCCACAGGGATGGGTACTCGCCCCGGTGTTCCTGCACCATGCGAACAGCGCGTTCGCGCATCTCTGGTGAAAAACGATTCGATTTCTTGTTCATGGCTCCATCTTCTCAAGTTTGGATCCACCTCAAAACCCGGGGCGATTCAGTTTGACCATGAAATCGATAGCCGAGACCCTGAACTGGGAGGGGTACAAGTCACACACTGGAAAGCCGTTTTATAGCGCGCTTGTGGGAGCTTTGATCTCGAAGTACCGACGGAAGGCTAGAGAATGGTTCGTACGCAAGTGGGTGACTATGACCAATCACGATGGTGAACTAAACTGAAGTTTTACCCATGTGTAGCTAACTCGATTATGGCTTGGATCATTACAAAATATTTGTTGACAGCAGCTGTTGTCGTGCTTGTTTCAGAGTTCGCAAAACGAAGCGACAAACTAGGTGGGCTGATTGCTGCTTTACCGATGGTGACGTTTTTAGCTTTGATTTGGTTGTACATCGAAGAGCAGCCCGCTGAAAAAATTTCGAACCACGCTTGGTACACCTTTTGGTACGTGGTACCTACGCTTCCAATGTTCTTAGCTTTCCCGTTTCTTCATGACCGAATTGGCTTCTGGTTGACCATGTCATCCTGTGTCGTTATCACTATCACCTGCTTTGTCATTTTTTCGTTTGTGGTGAAACAGTTCGGTATTGATCTGATCTAAGCCGCCGAAGATCGAAAACATATCGACCACTGACTGCGTTAGAGACGTAGACAAAGGCCATGCACTATTTCCGCGGATCAGGATTCGTCAGCCACCTTGTTCACATGCGATTTGACTTCTGCAATTTCAAGTTGAATCAACCGGCTCATTTCTGACAACGCATCCCGGCGAGACCCGAATACCTGATGAATCGCATACGAGTCAGGATCGAGTTTTTCAGCGTCTTCTTTTGTCAGCACATGGTACAAACCATTTTGCTCTATCAAATACCAGTTTGCTTTGTTTTGCACCTTGTTCAGCCTTTCCAAAAATTAATACACATTGGAATTCAAATTGAATTTTTTGAATGCTTTAGCCATTTTTTCCTGCGAATCAGCGTTCAACGCAGACAGCGGTGGGCGCACGCGTAACCATTCGGCGTCGTGGTACATGCTGCTCAACAAATATTTCAAGGCGGGGACTTGCGGCAAATGTGCCAGCAGCTGATCAAACTCAGTCAATCGCAAGTCATCATTGCCTATCTTGTTGCCGGTGACAGATATTTTTTTGTCTGCATCTGATGCAGTCACTATCCTCACCATGAGCTTGGTGATCAGATTGGCGTAGCTGGAAATGCCGGTGTGTATCCCCATACCTACCACCACTTGGGCGTTCATGTCGTTGGTGGTGTAGACCGGTAACAAGGCAGCAAAAGAACGTATCCAATCCAAGGTGTGGCTGGCATTCGGGCTTTGGTCTATCAATCCCTGGAAAGCTTGAGGATGCCGGCCAAGCAATTCGTTGATAGCTCTGGCATTCAATTCGCCGGGACCGGAAGTCGCCTGCGAGCTCAGGTACAAACGCAGATTCAAACCGTTCAGATGACGCACGATGTAACTGAAGAAATCCACCAGTCCCTGATCTGTTGCATCCTGATCTGCTGTCGGCGGCATCAACATGAAGGCCTGCACGCCAAGTGCATGTGTTTTGCGAATCAAGTTAACGGTGTCGGGCATGTTGGCAGTGCTCGCATTCAACAACATATCGGATCCGGCTACGCCCTGTTCAATCAAAAACTTCACCAGCGACATGCGCTCAACCGGACTGAACGCCGCGCCTTCGCCGCAACGCCCAAACAACAACAGCCCGTGCACACCTTTTGCAGCCAGGGTTTGCACATGCGTATAAAGTTTGGCGTTGTTAATGGATAAATCTTCGTTCAAAGGCATGAGCAAATCCGCCCATACCCCTTGAAGCTTGCCTGCAACATTCACCATAGCTATTCCTTCATACGCTGTGCAATGCGTGAATACGGGACAACTTGGCAGTCAAAGCGGTAATCTAAATACAGCCGACTGCTTCGAAAAAATCCAAAGCCGATGATAGGTCAATTAGTCAAAGAGAGTACTTATGATATGGCGGTGCAAATAACTTACGATTGAATACTTTTAAATAACAGAAGGGTTATCAAACATACGTAGTCTTTTGCAACAGCTCGTTATAACTACAATTCGTTTCCTGTCCTTGAGCATCAATGTGCCTTGATAAGGGTCCGAGCAAGCTTTTAGCCCATTTATATTCATGCCTCCAGTTGCTTCCAGTATTGGGGTTAGTTCCTTTGATAATCGTTTGATCAGTTAGTGAATTTTGCTCTACACGGTAGTTGTTACCGTCAGAGTAACGAACTTCATATCCAAGCAAGGTACCTACTTTGTAACAACTAGCAAAAGCTGGTGAGACTGACAAAAAAGTAAGGCACTAAAAAATTTGTTCAAAATATTTCTCCTTGCCAACTAAAAAACAACCCTCACATCATTTTGGTATTTATCCTATTTTTTGTGGGTAGGAGGCAGCCACAACCTTTCACGATGGCAATGTACCCCTCCCCCCCATCAAATCTAAGTCCATTGATTTGTCATGGCAAGCAGGAAAGAGTCACGTGGGTAGAAGTGTGGGTAGAAATGAAAAACGCCCCGAAAATGGCGTATTAATTGAAGCACTGGCGGAAAGAGAGGGATTCGAACCCTCGGTACAGGAGAACCTGTACGCCGGATTTCGAATCCGGTGCATTCGACCACTCTGCCATCTTTCCTGCGCTATGAAATGCCCTGAAATTTTATCAGCGCACTTTTAAAAACTTCAAGGTTTATCAGTGGTGGTGGGCACTGGTGGCGCGTCAACCTTGGCGGCGGATGGTGTCACTTCATTGGCATTGCGCGGTGCGCGGGTCAGCACAACCAAAGCGGAGCCGCCAGCCAAGACATTGCCTTCTTGAATCTCAATCGTCACGTTGTGTTCTTGTTTGGTGAACACCATGACACTGGATTTTGCGCGAACGGCTGACAGCAATGTCCAACCTTGTGAGGGGTAGTTGTCCAAAAAGTAGCTGAATGCCGCGGCGGGGTCGCGGGCAGAGTCGATCACGACACGTCCTACCCAGTTGTTGCCAGAGCCAATGACGGTGGACTGCTCGTGCAAAATTCGTGCACCCGCAGGCAACTGGGTCTGCGCCAGCAAATCTGCGCCACTCATGTCCACGGTGGAAGCGGACCGGCCGGCACCCATGGGCATATTGGCACAGCTGATGAGCATTAGCGCGGCGACGGTACTTACAACGAGCCCGATTTTTTTCATGGTGGTTTCCTCAGGGTGTCAAAAATTCAAGTTGCCCCATGTAGGGGAGCAATGCGGTTGGCACGCGTACAGAACCATCCGCCTGTTGGTAATTCTCCAGCACGGCCACCAAGGTGCGGCCCACCGCCAAGCCTGAGCCATTCAAGGTGTGTACCCATTCGTTTTTGCCTTGTGAATTTTTAAAACGTGCTTGCAGGCGACGGGCCTGGAACGCTTCGCAATTCGAGCAAGAGCTGATTTCTCTGTAGGTGTTTTGGGCCGGCAACCATACTTCTAAGTCGTGTGTTCGTGCAGCTCCAAAACCCATGTCTCCTGTGCACAGCGCCATGACGCGGTAAGGCAAACCGAGCTTTTGCAATACCGCTTCGGCATGCCCGGTCATTTCGTCCAACGCAGCGTTGCTGTGGTCGGGGTGAACAATTTGCACCATCTCCACTTTGTCAAACTGGTGCTGGCGAATCATGCCGCGTGTGTCTCTGCCATGGCTGCCCGCCTCGGAACGAAAGCACGGGGTGTGAGCGGTCAGCTTCATGGGCAATTCATTTTCCGCCAACACTTTGCCGCGCACAAAATTGGTCAGCGGAACTTCGCTGGTAGGAATCAAATACAGCGCTTGGCCATCGGTGTCGCCGTCTTGGCCGCCTTTTTTGGCGGCGAACAAATCTTCTTCAAATTTGGGCAACTGACCCGTGCCGCGCAAACTGTCCGCATTCACGATGTAGGGCGTATAGCACTCGGTGTAGCCGTGCTCTTGTGTTTGCACGTCCAACATGAACTGGGCCAAAGCGCGGTGCAATCTGGCGAGCTGTCCTTTCATCACGGCAAAACGCGAACCCGACAACAACACGCCGGTTTCAAAATCCAGCCCCAAAGGTTCACCCAGGTCCACATGGTCTTTGGCGGCAAAGCCCAATGCCGCAGGTTCAGTGCCGCTTGGGCTCCATCGGCGCAATTCCACATTGCCATGCTCGTCAGCACCAACCGGCACACCTTCTTGTGGAAGATTAGGAACCGCTAGCAACAGGCTTTGCAACTCGGCTTGCAAGGCTTCCAAACGCACCGCTGACACCTCGAGTTCATCTTTGAGTTGACCCACCTCTGCCATGACAGCATCGGCTGATTCGCCTTTGGCTTTGAGTTGCCCGATGGTTTTGGACAAGCTGTTGCGCTTGGCTTGCAATTCCTCGGTGCGGGTTTGTAAAGTTTTGCGCTCGTTTTCTAACGACTGAAATAGGTCTACGTTCAAAAAAGGCTGAGGCAGCTTGCGAGTTTGCAAGCGTTCAATCACCTGATTCAGGTCACGGCGGAGATAAGCAATGTCAAGCATGTCTGAGAGAGAAAGTTATTCGTTGCGCAAGCCTTTTGGCAGCGGGAATTTGACGGTTTCCTGAATACCGGCCAGCGTGCGCACCGAAACGGCACCGAGTTCACGCAAACGGGCAATGACTTGTTGAACCAGAATATCAGGGGCCGACGCGCCAGCGGTCAGGCCAATGGTGCGCTTGCCCGCCAACCATTCGGGTTGTAATTCATCAGCATTGTCAACCATGTAACTGGGTGTGCCGTATTTGGCAGCCACATCGCGCAAGCGGTTGCTGTTGGAGCTGCTGGGGCTGCCAACCACAATGACGATGTCAACCTGCGGGCTCAACACCTTGATCGCGTCTTGTCGGTTTTGCGTGGCATAGCAAATGTCTTGCTGTTTGGGTTCGCGCACCATGGGGAAATGCAGTTTGACAGCCGCCATGATTTCCGCGGCATCATCCACACTCAAAGTGGTTTGGGTGACCACGGCCAGCTTGTGTGTTTGCAAAGGTTTGATTTTTTTTACATCCTCTGCATCCTCTACCAAATGAATACCTGATGGCAACTGCCCCATGGTGCCTTCCACCTCTGGATGCCCTTTGTGGCCAATCATGATGAACTCGTAGCCTTCTTTGTGCAACTTGGCAACTTCCACATGCACCTTGGTGACCAGCGGACAAGTGGCATCAAACACCCTAAAACCTCTTCTGGCGGCTTCATGCTCCACTTCTTTAGGAACACCGTGCGCACTGAACACCAGCGTCGCATCTGGCGGCACATCATCCAAGTCTTCAATAAAAATAGCGCCGCGCGCACGCAAGTCGTCCACCACATGCGTGTTGTGTACGATTTCATGCCGCACATAAATAGGTGCGCCAAATTTGGATAAAGCGTGCTCAACGATGTCAATGGCTCGGTCGACACCGGCGCAAAAACCGCGCGGTTCAGCCAGAATAATTTCAGAGTTGCCGTTCTCACTCATTCACAACACTCCTATGACTTTGACTTCCAAGCTGACCGCTTGTCCGGCCAACGGGTGGTTGAAATCAAACAACACCGCGTCGTCTGCCACCTGCTGCACTGCGCCAGCATAACGGCCTTGGCCATCGGGCGCGGGAAACTCCACCACTTCACCGATCGCATAACTGGCGCCGGCTTCTCCAAACTTGTCCAGCAAAGCCCGTGGCACCCACTGCAACATGTCGGGATTACGCGGCCCGAAAGCCTCGCCGGGGGCAAGCGCCAAAGTGACATGGTCGCCTTCTGCCAAACCCATCAAACGCGTTTCAATCGCGTCAGACAATTCAGTGTTGCCCAATGTCAAGGTGGCCGCAGGACCATCGAAGGTATTGATGATGTCGCCTTGCGGACCACTCAAGCGGTAGTGCAAGGTTAAAAAAGATCCGGGTTGAACCAGCGGTGGGGCTGTCATGGTCGCCTTTGTAAACTGGCCCTATTGTAGAAAGGCCATGGATCACAAAAGTCGGGGGTGACAGTCCACGCTTTTTTCTGTGCAATCCAGCGAACATTGACCGACACGCCATGACTTTATGCCTTGAATGTCCGCTGCCTATGCTGCTTGAAGATCTGCCCAAAACCACCCGCCCGCGCGAAAAATTGCTCGCTATGGGCAGCCACACTCTGACCGATGCAGAACTGCTTGCGGTCATGCTCGGCACTGGCCTGCCTGGCCTAAATGTGCTTCAACTCGCCCATTCCTTGCTTGAAAATTTCCAAGGCCTCGCCGGTCTGCTGCAAGCCAGCCCCGCCGATTTGCGCGCGGCCAAAGGCTTGGGCGGCTCTGCCCGCCGCGCTCAACTGCTGGCCGTGCTCGAAATGTCGCGCCGTGTTTTGTTACAAAAAATGCGCAAGCGTGACGTGATGAATAACCCTGAAACCGTCAAGCAATTCTTGCAACTGCAAATGGGCGCGTATCCTCAAGAGGTGTTTGCCGTGGTGTTCATGGACGCACAATACCGCTTGCTGAGTTTTCAGGAAATGTTCAAAGGCACTCTCAACCAAACCTCTGTCTACCCACGCGAAGTGGTCAAACTCGCGCTTGAGCAAGGTGCCGCCGCGGTTATCTTGGCGCACAACCACCCCAGTGGCGATGTGCGGCCCTCAGCGGCGGATAGCGCTCTCACGCGCACCTTGCAAACCGCATTGTCCATGGTCGATGTCAAGGTGTTAGACCACATCATCGTGGGTCCTGGTATCCATTGGTCCATGGCGGAGCGCAGTCCATGGTGAAAGCACGCAGCTTGCAAGACTTGGGTTTGATCAAACAAACACTTAGCAAACAAGCCGAATCAGAGGCTGCCATAGCTGCTGAAAAACAGGCCGCTGAACGCCGTGCCAAAGCCGAAAAAACCCTGTTCCAACGTGCGGTCGGTCCGGTCAAACCGTTGCCCTCGCGACCGCGCGTCGAATTGAACGGCACGCCAGCACCTCCCAAAGCGTTTCAACAAAAGCTTGACGACGACCGCGTGTTGCACGAAAGCCTGAGCGATGATTTCGATGTCAGCACCTTGCTCGACACCGACGATGAACTCAGCTACAGGCGCAGTGGCATCGGTACTGACGTGACGCAAAGATTGCGCAAAGGGCATTGGAGTCTGCAAGGACAAATCGATTTACACGGATTGCGCAGCGACGAGGCGCGTGAAGCATTGGGCCAATTCATCCGTGACGCCTACAAACGCGGATGGCGCTGCGTGCGAGTGGTTCACGGCAAGGGCTTGGGCTCGCCCGGTAAAACACCAGTGCTTAAATCTAAAGTACAGCGTTGGTTGGTGCAAAAAAACGAAGTGCTGGCCTTTGTGCAAGCCAAAGCCTCGGAAGGCGGCGCGGGTGCGTTAGTGGTGTTACTCAGCTAACTCTGCCAACCGCTGATGGCACAGCGCAAAAAAATTATTCTGCTGCCATGCGCAGGGTTTGCACCACCGGACGACGCAACACTTCGCGCAATCCCCACCATCCCGCTCCCCATGCCAACAACGCACCACCGACGATGCCCACGGCCAGTACCCAAGGCGAGGCCTGCCACTTGAATTCAAAGACAAACCAAGCCAACGCCCAACCCATGGCAGATGCGACCAAGGCGGCCAACGCGCCAGATAACGCGCCAACCCCCAGCAGTTCTGCGGTTTGCACCTGTCGCAGCAAATGGTTACCAGCGCCCAACGCACGCAGCACAGCGTATTCGCGGGCGCGTTCTTCACGGGTGGCGGTGACGGTGGCAAACAAAACCACCAGGCCCGCCGCTAAAGTAAAGCCAAACAAGAACTCCACCGCACCAATGACCTGACCCAGCACCTTTTGCACCTGGTTGATCGTGGCACCCATGTCTACATTGGTGATGTTGGGGAACAGATTGACCAACTCATTGTCAAAGCCTTTGCGCGGCGGGGCGCGGTAGGCTGCGATGTAAGTCATCGGCAACTCCGGCATACTGGAGACGGGATACAGCGCAAAGAAATTGGCCCGCATGGAAGTCCAATCCACCCGGCGCAAAGATGTGATGCGAGTCGTATACGCCTGGCCTGCCATTTCAAACACCAATTCATCGCCCAGTTTCAAGCCCAAGCTTTTGGCGATGCCCTCCTCCATGCTGATGGCGTTGGCTTCTTCGGGCACCCATGCCCCTTGCACGATTTGATTGTGCGTGGGCGCTTTAGCGGAATGCGACATATTCAACTCGCGCTCGACCAAGCGTTTCGCCCGCTCGTCGGTGAAATCTTCCGGCTGTACGGCTTTGCCATTGATCTGCAGCAAGCGTCCCCGGATCATGGGGTACCAATCTCTTTGCTCAATACCTTCTTTGTCTAAGTGGGACAAAAAAGCCTTGGCCTGGTCGGGCTGAATATTGATGACAAACCGGTTGGGCGCGTCTGCTGGGGTGGCATTGCGCCAACTGTCCACCAGATCGGTGCGCAACAACACCAACAACATCAAAGCAAGTAAACCGACCGACAACGAGCTGATTTGCACCACGGTATAGCCGGGCCGCGCACTGATTTGACGGGTAGCCATGCGCAACCACGCAGGCACTTGTTGCAAGTTGACGGTTTGACGCAAGCCCCACACCGCCAGCCAAGCCAGTCCGGCAAACACCAGTGCTGCAGCAGCGAAACCACCGACCACCATCAGCCCCATCCAAGTGTCACGGCTGGCATTCAATAACAACGCACCAAAACCCGACAACCCCAGAACAAACACACCCAAAGATGCAGGTTTTAAAGGCCCCATGTCACGACGAATCACGCGCAAGGCCGGTACCTGTGCCAATTGCAAGATAGGCGGCAAGCCAAAAGCGAGCAACAGCGTGAAGCCTGCGCCGACACCTTGCCAAACAGGTTGCCAACCCGCCGCGGGCAAATCGGTATCCACCAAGCCAACCAGCAGTTGCACAAACACTTGGTGCAAGCCAAATCCCATGGCCAACCCAAAGCCACTGGCGAGCAAACCTGCCGTGAAAAATTCACCCAAGTACACCCACAAAATATTTCGCTGGCTTTGCCCCAATACACGCAACATGGCGCAATCATCCAAATGCCCTGCTGCAAAAGAACGCGCGGCCAAGGCCACGGCCACCGCACTCAACAATGCGGCGAGCAAAGCCACCAAATGCAAAAATTTTTCTGCCCGGTCCAAGGTCTGGCGCATTTCCGGGCGACCAGCCTCAAGTGTTTCCAGCCGGGTGCCACGGACTTCGGTTTGCTTGACATAAGTTTGCGCCCAGCCGGAGAACTCCGCCACTTGGCGGCTATTGCCTGCGACTGCCAGTCGCCAGTTGAGTCGACTGGCGGGTTGCACCAAGCCGGTGGCGGCCAAGTCCGCTTGGTTCATCATGATGCGCGGCGCAAAATTCATAAAACCGGCACCTCGATCGGGCTCAGACATCAGCACCTTAGAAATACGAAGCGTGCGCTCACCTAACGAAATATTTCCGCCAGGCTTAATTTCCAAGGCCTCTAAAATCGCTGGCTCCACCCACACCTCACCAGGCTGAGGGATCTCTCGGGTTGGCACAGAAGGGCGGTCATATACCGTTTCATTGGTCAATTCTTTGGCCAAACTTGGTTTGACCACCGGTGAATTCAAATCAGGCAACACCTGCAATTGACCCCGAAGTGGATAGCCCTCAGACACCGCTTTGAGCGCCACCAAACGGCTTTGCCCCTCAAGTGCCGAGCCGCTGCGGGCCATGGTTGGGAATGACAATGTGACCGCCGAGCGCAGGCCAAAACCATTGACTTTTTCTAGCACATCGGCGGGGAAAGCATGGTCACTGGCCAGTACGGCGTCGCCGCCGAGCAATTGTTTGGCATCGCGCTGCAAACCCGCTTCGATGCGGTTAGCCAAAAATCCCACCGACGACAGCGCGGCCACACCCAGACTGACCGCCACAAATAACAGGCGCAACTCGCCCGCCCGCGCATCGCGCCACAGCGCTTTACCAACCATGCGAAGTAATCTCAAAGTGATGCGCTCCAGCGGTCGTCCCAGCCGTGTTCGGCCTGTTCCAAATCACGGCGGTCGCGTTTTGTCGGCCTGCCGTGGGCAATGCTCAAAGCGGGTTCGCGTGCAAAGCGCCGTTGTTGGCTGTGCAATTCGCGGGCCTGCAGGCTTTCTGGGGTTTCGCTGTACAGCAATTGGGCAATAGGTGCAGAACCGCGCACGTCACTGATGGCCAGCACTTGTACCGTTCGGGTCAATCCCTCGCGGCGCAGAGACACCAATTCGCCAAGTTTGACTTCTCGCGCGGGTTTGACCACCTGTCCATTGACTGCAACACGACCCTTATTGATTTCATCGGTCGCCAAAGAGCGGGTTTTGTAAAAACGCGCCGCCCACAGCCATTTGTCGATACGTATTTTGTCCATTGCTTCCATTTTGACCGGTTTGCTGGCAAATCTTTAAGCAGGCAAACTCAAACCCTTGACTTACCGGTGAATAGCAGAAAAACAACATGTAACTTTGGGCTAAATTTGACATAGTCAACAAAAAAGCTAATATCCACACCCCTTTACGAAATTAACTTCTATTAATTTCTGGGTTTTGAATTGTAGATTTTTTAACCAAGCTTGCATCGGAGCATCAGGATGGCATTCAAGATTTTGGTCACCAGTCAAAAAGGTGGTGTAGGAAAAAGCACCTTGTCTGCAAATTTGGTAGCCTACCTAAGCCGTAGTCTGAACCTTCCTGTCACCTTGATTGATTGGGATCCCCACGGCTCTTCCAGCAACTGGCTCAAACAAGCCCCGCCTGTGGGTGCTGTCGTTCAACATTTGGCGCTGCCTGTTGACCAAGGTGGTAACCGCCCCATTTTTGAAGCGCGTTTACAAATGCGACGTGCGGCCAGTGAATGCGACATTCTGGTGTGCGATCTGACTTGGTCAGACTCGTTAGCGGGCGAATTGATGTTCGAATTCGACATGGTGTTGGTACCCACCTCAGTTTCTGAAATTGAACTGGCGGCTACATCTGGTTTTCTCAGTCGCCACCGCTGGGTGTTTGATTCAGCCGCGGCACGCCGCCCCATGCTGGTGGTCTGCCCCACCCGCGTGCTGAACGAACAGCTCAATTCAGATGTGTTCACCAAGCAACGTTTTCCCGTCAGCTTCATGTTGGCGCCACCCATTTTGGAAGCGCAAAGCGCCCGCGATTTGTATGAGCGTGGCTACCTCATGGATGCTCGCGATATCGGTGGTGAATCGTTCCGCGAATTTGGCGAAGCGATTTGTGCAGCCCGCGAAATTCGCATGGCGCAGTCCCAGCAACCTCGCAGCACGCCTATCAAACTCACTGCCCAAGACACAGGCAGCCAACGCGTACCTTTGACACCCAACAAAGCCAGTGTGCTCGAAAGTATTCCGAATTCTTCCCAATACTCGGTCTTGGGCAGATATCGCCAGCGCAAGCTTGCCGAAGAAACACAAGAGACCACGAACTCACGTTCACTGGCACAAATGGGCATTCCCGAGTTTCTCAAACGCTTGGCGCGCGGCAATTCCGCCAAACTGTAAAGACACACCATGCCGCAAGAAAAATTTCTCGCCTTCAAGGGCCTCAAGCAATACGACCCTGGCATGGGCTGGGCGTCGGTACACAACTTTGCACAATCGCAAGACAGCCCACAAGACAATGCTTCCGCCGCAACTATTGATCAAGCAGTCACCGCCAGCACTGAAAGAGACTTGCAAGCGGCCTTGGACAACGCACGCATGGGAACTGCTCACACTGCCGCCGAGGTGTTGCATGATCCCTTGCTGGGCGAATTGTTTGATCAACTGCACCAACCGCCCAAAGATGAACTGGCGCAAAGCTGGAAACTGATTGCACAGAGTGTCAATTTGCTGAGCCAGCGTATGGCTGAGCAACGAGAGTTGCGCGAGCACATGACCAAGATCGAGCAAGAGTTGGACTTGCTGCGGCAAAACATATTGCATGATTTGAAAGAAATTCAACGTGCCTCCGACAGTCAACTGTCAATGGCACGTTTGCGTGCTGAGGTATCCTCACTGGCACAAGCGCGTCTGTCTTCAAGATTGCGCCAGACACATACCTGATCCACAGAGGTCAGGGCAGCAGGAGGCTTCTTCAGTGCTTGATCTCAACCAAATACGCTACCCGGTCCGCTACACCACCTTTTTCTTGGCGCTGGGGGGATTGATATTTAGTGCATTGGTGGTACTTGCATCGGGCCAAGCTTGGATCATGTTGCTGCTGTTCGCCACCCTGTCTGCGGTCGGCGTGCACGATGTGTTGCAAACCCGTCATGCCATATTGCGCAACTATCCGATTCTGGGGCACATGCGTTTTCTGATGGAATTTATCCGTCCAGAAATTCGACAGTACTTTATTGAGAACGAATCTGAGGCCGCACCTTTTTCACGTGCCCAACGAAGTTTGGTGTATGCGCGTGCCAAAGGCCAATCCGACAAACGGCCGTTTGGCACCCAACTCGATGTCGACCAAGCCGGATTTGAATGGCTGACGCATTCGATGGCACCCACCACCATTGCCAGTCACCAATTTCGCACCCGGGTTGGCAACTCTGCATGCAGCCAGCCCTACGACATCAGCCTGTTCAATATTTCCGCCATGAGCTTTGGCGCACTCAGCGCCAATGCCATCATGGCGTTGAACCAAGGCGCCCAAATGGGTGGTTTCGCACACGACACTGGCGAAGGGTCGATATCGCGTTACCACCGCATACACGGCGGTGACCTGGTCTGGGAAATCGGTTCAGGGTATTTCGGTTGCCGCGATGACCAAGGCCGTTTCAGCCCCGAGCGTTTTGTCACTCAGGCCCGTGAACCGCAAGTGCGCATGATTGAGATCAAATTGAGCCAAGGCGCCAAACCTGGACACGGTGGTGTGTTGCCTGCGGCCAAAATCACCCCAGAAATTGCCGAAGCCCGTGGTGTGCCATTGGGTGCAGATTGCGTGTCCCCGGCCGCACACAGCAGTTTTTCTACACCCACTGAATTGCTTGAATTCATGCAAAGTTTGCGCGAACTCAGCCAAAACAAACCGGTCGGTTTCAAGTTGTGTATCGGTCACCCATGGGAATGGTTTGGCATTGCCAAAGCCATGCTGGAAACCCGCATACTGCCCGACTTCATCGTGGTGGATGGCGCCGAAGGCGGCACAGGCGCGGCACCCTTGGAATTTTCCGACCACATCGGTATGCCCTTGAAAGAAGGTTTGCGTTTAGTACACAACACTTTGGTCGGCATAGGCATGCGTGAGCATGTCAAATTGGGCGCAAGTGGAAAAATTATCAGCAGCTTTGATCTGGCACGCACATTGGCCTTGGGAGCTGACTGGTGCAACAGCGCTCGCGGGTTCATGTTTGCCCTAGGGTGTATTCAGGCGCAAACCTGTCACACCGGCAACTGCCCGACCGGCGTCACCACGCAAGACCCGCAACGCCAAATGGCTTTGGTGGTGCCGAACAAAGCCGAACGGGT
Organism: Bordetella parapertussis; assembly: GCA_945907335.1. Taxonomy (GTDB): domain Bacteria; phylum Pseudomonadota; class Gammaproteobacteria; order Burkholderiales; family Burkholderiaceae_C; genus Limnohabitans. Next base: position 14,955 of record CAMDSU010000003.1, read on the forward strand.
CAAAAATTTCCACCAAAACACATTGGAGTCGTTCAAAGAATTGCTGCAAGCTGCTGGCTTGTCAGCGCCCGAACAACTCAAGGCCCACCATTTTTCCCACCGCATCAGCCACACCGAAACACAAACTTTGGCCCAGATGTACCCGGTATTGACCCAAGGCGCATTACTCAAAGACTCGGTGGCCAAATTGCCAGAGCCTTTCAAAACCTATTGGGGCAAAGCCAGCGCCGAAAGTTTCCAGTGGCAATAAACCGCTGACGGCTCAGATCAGTTTTCTGTACCCGGACGCGGAAAGATCACGCGGTCTTCTTTCGGTGCAGCACGCGGTGGCAGCGCCGGAGGTTGGGCCGCAGCACGTGCGGCTTCTGCCGCTTTGGCCTCGGCCGCAGCACGTGCCCGTGCTTCCGCAGCGGCTCTGGCCTCCGCCGCCGCTCTGGCTTCATTGGCCGCTTTGAGTTCAGCCTGTATTTTGGCTTCAGCGGCTTTGGCTTCTGCAGCAGCTTTGGCCTCGGCCGATTTGGTGTCTGCAGACTTGGCCGCAGGCGCAGCTTTTGGCAAGGTCAAGGGCTTGTCCAATAGTTTTTCACGCTCGCGTTCTTTGGCGGCGGCTTTGAGCGCAGCGGCGTTGGCGGCAGCGCTGGCCGCCTCAAGGTCTCTTTTCAATTTCTGGATTTCTGCGATCACTTCTTTTTGGTTGTTCACCACAGGCGGGGCAGCAGGCGCGGGTTTGTTGGCCAACGCTTGAACCTTGGCATCCAGTGCTTGTATGTTTTTTTGTAAATCCTTGAGCTTGGCGTCCAAGTTTTTGTCAGTCAGCCCACTGACCTGTCCGGCGATTTGGTCGGGCATTTTGACAAATGTTTTGTCCAGCGTATCCATTTTTTCCTGGAATTTTTCATCCAGCTTGATTTGGCGCTCTTCCATGCTGTCGAGTTTTTCGGTGGTGTCCCCCAAGCCGCGTGTAGCGTCCCCGAAAGTGGCCAAGGTGGCATCGAGTTCCACCACGCGCTTGCCCACGGCCAGCGACAAGCTGTCGAGCTGACGGATGTTTTGTTGCAAACGGGTAGAGATGGCGAAAAACGTACCGACGGCAATGATCAAAAAACTCAGCAAGCCAATCAGAATGACGCGTGAGTGCAGAATATTTTTGGCAGTCAAATCGGTGACGGTTTTCATCACGCCACGCATTTCGTGGCTGATGTTTGCACCCACCTCGGCAGAACGGGTGGATACCTCTGCCGAACTGAGCACAACCGTGGTCAGGTCTTCAATTTGACGCGCGACTTCAGAGCTGTCAAGTGCCTGTGTTTCAAGTTGCGCTAAGCCAATGGCAAGCGTTTCGTTTTGCTCATCTGCTTCGGGCGCGTTCGACTCCTGCGCTTCTTCTTCCGAGTGCACAGGCATATCGGGCAAGAAGTCGCCGTCATCAGCGGCTTCTGCTTGTTTCGAATCTTGCGCCATGTTGGGTGTCCTCTGGAATTCTTAAGGGGTGGGTTTCTTGCGTTCCAGCTTGTCCAATTCAACATGCACCAAGGCAATGTCTTCACTCAACTTTTGGATACGGGGCTGGAAATGCTCTTCCCATTGATCGGAGGAAGTCAGCCCAACTTGAGCCAACTGCGCATTCAATGCTTGGTTTTTAGACGCTACGACAACCCCTGTGTCAAAGCTATCCTCAGGCGTATTGACCAGCACCCTGCTGGCATCGGCCAACATGGTTTGATCCATTGTGCGCATATCCGGGTCGTCTAATTCGCTGCCAGGTGCGCGAAGAAGTTGCGGGTCATGCAATTCGCCGGATGACACGGCTGCCAAGGTGTGAGGGTCGGTATGTATTTGTGTCTGTGGCAAGAGGCGAACTGGTGCGTCCGCCTTCGCTTGGGCCACCTGTTCGCCCTCTGGCAACGGGTCATCTGAAATGGCAGGGTTTTGATTCATATGTCACTCCACTTGTTTTAATCGACCCTCAACACAACTTCTTGATCTTTGGCAACGATATTAATCCTGAAACTGCACTTGCAGCGATTTGGTGGTTCTCAGCCATGCCTTGGCCAAGGGCGGGTTCTCTTTCATCAAGGTCTGCGCCTGGGCTTTGTCTGCATAAGGCCCAGTGACCAAAATGTAGTAAGGCTTACTGCCTTTGCGCTGCGTAAACAACACTTGGCCCGATTTAAAACCCAAAGAGGTGCCCTGAAACTGACGCGCCTCGCTCAAACTGTCAAATGCGCCGTGCTGCATCACCCAGGCATTGGGGTCCAGTCGAGCCACCCAACTGGGGTCATCCGCTTGTGTTGACTTGTCTGAATTGTTGGAGGCTTTTTTCTCTGTCGGTTTCTTTTCTACCGAGGTTTTTTCCGTGGGGCTTTTTTCTGCGGTTGCTTTGTCAGCCGGTTTCTTGTCTTGCGGATTCTTTGGTGGGTCAATCACCACGGGTGCCACGGTTTCGGGCGCGACCTTGGCGACTTCGCTGGCCGGTAAAGGTGTCGTGGTGACAGCCACAGGCTCAGGGATGTTGGGCGTGACCAATTCTTCTTTGTCGGGGCTCAAGGCCTCGGCCGGTTTGACAACGGGGGCGCTGCTGGAAGACATGGACACGGAGGGCGGCGGCACGGCGGGTGGTGTGGCATCCACGGGTGTTTCGGCCACCGGTTTGACGCCCGACAAATAGGAACGCATGCCTTCCCATTCTTCCAACACCCGGTCTTTGTTGATGACACCAAAAACCACCACCGACACCAGCAATACAAGCAACAAAACCATGGCCCACCTGCCACTGCGCTTGGCCGCTGCTGCGTTGGCCTCCCAAGACTTGGCCAGTTCTTCACCGGACGGAAATTCTGAGAGCAGAACTGGCTCGCCAAGTTCGGGGTCAGTCAAGCCGGCAGGGCTGTCTGATGAAGTGGTGGTTATGCGGGCTGACAAATCCAAAGGCGGTAGCGGCACCGAGGGCAGCGCAGCATCGTCTGAAGCAACCGAGGGGGCTGCCGATTTTTTATCGCTGGCCACTTGCTTGGCGCCTGGCCAGTCGCCCAAGGTTTCCAAGCGCGCGGCTTTGGCAGGGGCTGGGGCTTGCGACTCCAACACCCATTGCAACAAATTCTTGCCAAAGGCCGACAATTTTTTGTCATAGCTGCTGCGGCTGTTGACCAACAAAATCACATTGATATTGCTAGCGGGAAAACCGTTGACCAAACGGGCAAGCAACTGCAGTTCGAAATCTTGAATGCCATGTGTATCGGGAAAAATCATGTAGCGCTTGGGCGCGGTCTGGTTGGTTTTGTCCAGCGCCTGATCTACTGTCAAGGTAGAGAGAATTTCGTTGAACCGGTCAACCAGTCGCTCTGAGTCTGCTGAGGTCCACAACTCGACATTGGGCTCGCCTAGCTGACGCAAATGCTGAAAAATACGCTTGCCGTAATGCGTCAACGCAGCCTCATCGTCACCCAAAATAGCCAAGTTCAAGCGGCCTTCACGCAATGATTTGAGCAAAATTTCAAACCTGAGTTTGTCGGCTTGGCTTTGGTAGAAATCGCTCATGTGTTGACCACTGTCATGTCGTTATCACTGAAAAAGAAAACCGTTTTCGTCATAGCGCATATTGTCAGGTATACGCAATGAAGGTTTGACCATGCCGCCAGAGTCCGAATAACTCTGGTTCAAGCTGAACACATAGGCAATGACCTGCGCCACGGCATGGTAGAGCCCTTCGTGAATCGGGTGCTCAAGTTTGGTGGTGAAGTACAAGGCCCGGGCCAATTCAGGCGCTTCGAACACATACACACCGGCTTCTTTGGCCCGCTCGCGTATGCGTTGAGCGAGTTCATCGGTTCCTTTGGCCACCAAGGTAGGCGCGCCATCAGAATTCGGGTCATAGCTGAGCGCAACTGCGAAATGCTGCGGATTGGTGATGACCACATCTGCGTCCTTGACCTTTTCCATCATGCGGCTGTTGGCCATTTCACGCTGACGACGGCGAATGGTTGCCTTGACCTCGGGACGCCCTTCCGAGTTTTTCATTTCATCTTTGATTTCTTGGCGGGTCATCTTCAAGCGTTTGTTGGTTTGGTAATGCTGCAACGGCACATCGGCCAGCGCGATCACGATCAATCCCATGCTCATCCAAAAACAGGCATCCAAAATCAAATTGCCCGAATGGTGAATGGCCGTGCCCAAATCCATGCGGTTGATTGACACCAAGTCATCGATATTGTTGGTCACCGACATCCACAAAATCACGCCGATGAGGAAAAACTTAACAATGGCTTTGCCCAATTCAATCAGCGCTTTCATGCCGAACATACGGGCAAACCCCGCCAACGGGTCAAGCTTGCTGAATTTGGGTGCCATCAGCCCCACCGAAAACACCAGACCGCCGCTGAGCACCGTGGACAAGACCGCCACCACCGCCAGCAAAAACATGATCGGCAGTATCAAGATGTAGCCGTCGATGACAGACTGAAAAAATATGCTGGGCAACAACTCTGCCTTGTCCATGACCTTGCGGTCAAACTGCAGTTGCGAAGAAAACAAATTGCCCAGTTTGTGAAACATGAAATTGCCAGCGAGGCTGAAAAACAACGTGGCCGTGATCAATATGGCCGCCGTGGGCAGTTCAACAGAACGCGCCAACTGCCCCTCTTCCCGCGCTTTGGTAAGGCGTTGCGCGGTGGGTTCTTCGGTCCGTTCTGAGGAGTCGTCAGCCATCGCCTAGCCTCCTAGCAGCATGCCGCGCATCTGCCCAAATGTTTGCACCCACCACCAACTCATGCGGTTGACCATGCTGGGAACCGCCAACCACATCACCACAAAACCTGCCAACAAAATGGCTGGAAAACCCACCGAAAAAATGTTCAAGCTAGGTGCAGCACGGGTGATGAATCCCACCCCGATATTGACAAACAACAAGGTGATGACCACCGGCAGTGAAATGAGCAAGGCCGCCACAAACATCATCGCGCCCCACGCCGTCATCTTGCCCAGCAGGTCTTGTGTCATCAACACTTTGCCAATAGGAAACAAGGTGAACGATTCCAACAACAAGCCAAACACAATCAAATGACCGCCAATTGATAAAAAAACCAGCGTGCCCAAAATATTGAAAAACTGTGACATCACCGGCACGCTGCCCATGGTGGGATCGACCATGGTAGCCATCGACAAACCCATGGAACCTGATACCGCCTGACCGGCCAACACAATGGCCGCCGTGGCCAATTGCATGACCATGGCCATGGTAAGACCAATGAACAACTGGTTGAAAATTTCTTTGACCCCTTCGGCGGTGACCGGGTCAATCTTCGGAATATCGAGTTGCATGGACAAAAAAATGGTGAGCACCATGGCGATAGAAATCCGGATTCTCAAACTGACCGCGCGAATAGAAAAAATAGAGGCGAACGCTAAAAACGCGGAGATGCGCAGCATCGGCCACAACAGGGCGTAAAACCTGTCGAGCAAATTGAGCATTTCAATGTTCATGCGTGTCAGCCGAACAGGCCGGGTATGCGACCGTAAAGTACTCTGGTGTAGTCCACCAAGGTATTGATCATCCAACCGCCAAACACGGCAGCGGCAAGACCAATCGACAGCAGCTTGGGAATAAAGCTCAGGGTTTGCTCATTGATGGATGTTGCCGCCTGAAACACACCAATGACCAAACCAACCAACAGCGCCACTGCCAACATGGGCGCAGATATCAGTATCGTCATCCACAGGGCTTGGCGCCCGAGATCCACCACCATGGAAGTGTCCATACTCTTACCTCACTTGAAAATAAAACTTGACGCCAATGAACCCATGATCAGCGTCCATCCGTCAACCAGCACAAACAGCATCAACTTGAATGGCATGGAAATAATCATCGGCGAGAGCATCATCATGCCCATGGACATCAGCACGCTGGCCACGATCAAATCGATGACCACAAAGGGGATGTAAATCATGAAACCAATCATGAATGCGCTTTTGAGTTCAGAGGTCAAGAACGCTGGCACCAAGGTCGTGAACGGCACTTCTGCAGCACTGGCGACTTCTTTGCGCTGTGCGATTTGCATGAACATGGCAATGTCATCTTCACGAGTTTGCAGGGTCAGAAACTGCCGCACAGGGACTTCCGCCTTGACCAGGGCTTTTTCGAAGGGCAAGCTGCCGTTCATGTAAGGCGCCACGGCATTGGTGTAGACATCGTCAAACACCGGGGTCATGATGAAAAAGGTCAGGAATAACGCCAAGCCGACCAACACGGTATTGGGCGGTGTTTGGCCGGTACCCAGTGCCTGACGCAATATCGACAACACAATAATGATCCGCACAAACGAGGTCATCATCAGCAACAACGAAGGCAGCAAGGTCAGAACCGTCATCAAACCCAGCAATTGCAAGGTCAGGCTGTACTGCTGCCCGCCCTTGCCTGAATTCACGGTGACCATGGGCAAGCCTTGAGACAAAGCCAAGTCAGGCAACCAAAGCATGCATAAAGCAAAAAAAGGAAGTATGAAGTGCTTAATTCGCATCGTTGACACCTGGTTCTGCAGACGAAGGGGTATCTGCACGCCATGCATGCAGGGTTTGAATATCAGTGTTGTTGACCGACAAAAGCAAGCGTTGTTGGTCCACCTGCACCAACAACAACTTGTGCCGCAGGCCCATGGGATAGGCCTCTAGAATTTGAATACGCCGTTGAGTGGCAGGGAGTAAAAAGCCCTTGTTGCGACGCGACAGCCACCACAGGGCCGCCGCCAACAGCAACAAGACGAATGTCATACTGAGAGAATACTGAACCCAGTCATAGTTTGGCATGGTGTCCATTATCTATCGGGTAACAGACAAAAATGAAATTAAATCGTAAATCAAGCAAATCTCTTTTTTGCATTCATGGTTGTGAACACTGAATTCGGTGGCAAAACCCGCCTGGCCACTTGGATCAAAGACCTGGCCAATGCCGGCGGCACGGGCGGATTGAACTGGCATGTGCATGCGGTTCGCTCACTGCAACGCTGGTTGCCCACGCGTGAACACATCGCCTCTTTTTTGGCAGATATTCATCCTGAACAAAAACACTTGTTGCTGATCGGTTGCAGCGCAGGTTGGATGCTGCCCACCCCTTGGCTGACCAGGTTTGAGCGCATTGATGTCTATGACATTGATCCCTTGGTCCCATTTTTGTTTGGCCTGCGTCATGGCCGCACACTCAAGACCCATTCGGTGCAGGTGCGCTACCACCGCAGCGATGCCATTGCCGGCTTGCCTGTTTTATTGAAACAGCATCCGCAAGCCTGCGTCTGGTTCGACAACGTGCTGGGGCAAGTGGGTGTGCGTTTAGGAGACGAGGAGATTGCCGAGCGACAACTCTCTTACTTGAAGCATTTGTTAATTGGCCGCGCATGGGGCAGTGTGCATGACATGTACTCGGGCGGCACGGATGCTGACATGGCCGCGCCAGCGGTTGAAAGTTGCGCTTGGGTGCGTGCCGACGATGCGCCAGAAGAGGTGTCAAAAGTACGTGTCAATCAACAAGAATTTCTTCATCCGCAAGCAGCGCAGTGGCTGCTGACACGTGTGAATGCAAAAGGGGTGTGGCATGACCATGCCACGGGCAGCGTGTTTGCGCCTGGCACCCAGACCACGCTGATTCCGTGGGCATTCAAGCCCCATTACTGGCACTGGCTTCAAGCGGGTTGGGTCAAGCCTTGAGGTTGTAGAGCGTCAAACCCAAACTGTCCATTTCTTTCTGGTCACGTTGGCGTTCCCATTGTTGAACCGCTTGCAAATCTTTTTCCTGCATGGTTTCCATCTTCATGCGCTGGTGTGTCGCTTGCAATAACACGGCCTTGGCCTGCTCGAGCTCGCGTAAAGCCACTTTCAAATCGTTATCCACGCGATCCACCAACGTCTGTAATTGCATTAAAAACTGACGGCTGTTGGTGGCCTGCGCCATGGTTTGTAACTTTGACTGGGCGTCCAGGGCACGCTGTTTGTAGTCATCAAGCAAGTCGTTCATGCGCTGGCGGCTTTGCTGCAATTCCAACACCTTGTTGCGAGCGCGAGCACTTGCTGTTTGTGCAATTTCTTCTTCGTCTTTGGCTTTCTTGGCCAACACGGACCAGCAACTTCTGGGCTTCATGGGTCAATCGCTTTCAGGTCTGGTTGAGCAAGTCGCGCAATTGAACGCGCGTGGTGTCGTAGTCTTGGCTAATGTGCATGTCTTGACGCAAAAACGCCACGATACGGTCATGGAGCCTGATTGCTTCATCTAACTCTGGGTTGGAACCGTGTTCATAAGCACCGACTTGCACCAAGTCGACGTTTTGTTGGTAGATGGACCACAAGCGTCGCAATTTATTGGCTGACTTCAAATCTTCGTTGCTGAGCAAGGACTGCATCAAACGTGAAATAGAACCGGTCAAATCAATGGCGGGGTAATGCGCCGCATCAGCCAATTTGCGCGACAACATGACCTGTCCGTCAAGCGAAGCGCGTGCAATATCCACAATCGGGTCGGCGGCATCATCGCCTTCGGCCAGCACGGTATAGATGGCGGTGATCGAACCATGGCCATGTCTGCCCACACCGCCGCGTTCGATCAAATTGGGCAACAAACCAAACACCGAAGGCGGATAGCCCTTGGCAGTGGGTGGCTCGCCAATCGCCAAACCGATTTCACGCTGCGCGTGCGCCACACGGGTCAAGCTGTCGCACAACATCAATACATCTTTACCTTGGTCACGGAAATATTCTGCGATCACATGCGTTAAATGGGTGGCTTTAAGCCGCAACACCGGTGACACATTGGCAGGGGCTGCGACCACCACGGACTTGGCCAAACCTTCTTCGCCAAGCGACTCTTGGATAAACGCTTGTACCTCTCGGCCGCGTTCACCGATCAAACCAATCACCACCACGTCGGCTTTGGTGAACCGTGTGAGCATGCCCAGCAACACACTTTTGCCCACGCCCGAACCGGCGATCAAACCCAAGCGCTGACCGCGCCCAAGTGTCAACACGCCATTGATGGCTTTGACACCGACATCCAAAATTTTGTTGATCGGGCCACGTTCCATCGGATTGATAGGACGACCCAACAAGCTGAGCAATTCTTTGCATTCGGGCGGTGGTTTGCCATCCAAGGGTTGGCATCGGCCATCGATCACCCGACCCAGTAATTCGGGGCCTAAGCTGACCAAAGAAGAATTGCTGATCACACGCACCATATCCCCAGGGCCCACGCCAGCGGGTTCGGTGAATGGCATCAAAAATAAAATCTTGTCGTTAAAGCCCACCACTTCGGCTTCCACACGGTGGCCATGTCGACCCACCACTTCGCAACATGCACCCAATGGGGCCATCACGCCGCGCGCTTCCAAGGTCATGCCGACCAAGCGCACCAAGGTACCACTGCGTTGCGGCTGTGGGGTGCGTAAATGGGGCAGCACGGCTTCAATATCTGCGGCGAAATCCATCATGGCTTAGGGTGCAATCTTGATCATGGAACGGATGGCATTGGCCACGCGGTTTTGTTCCTGCTCGGTGACATAACGCACCACCATGAGCTTGTCTTCGTAACTGTTGCCCGCCAGCAGTTCGGCCGGAATGACAGGCTTTTTCTTTTCCTTCTTCATGCTTTGGCGCATTTTTTCCAGCGATGAATCTTCTTCCTCTGGGTCTTGTGCGTCAGCAACCACCTGGTCTTGCGCCAATTTGGCAAGTCGCTCGGCTTCAAGCTTGGCGACATCGGCGCGGCGTGCCATTTCTTCTTCGTGGCCTTTGAGCAATTCAGCCTGGTGTCGCTTTTCAGTCTCGATGGTTTGCAATTCCTCTTCGGTCAACACCACAGGCATTGGTGCCGGTGCTGGTGTGTCCGCTTGGACTGATGTATCTTGTGCGGCAGTCTTGGGCGCTTCGAGTTGCGGCAAGGGTCTGGGCGCATAAAAACTGGCGAACTGTTCGCGAAAAGCAGAATTGACCGCAAGCTGCGCCATTTCTTCGAGCTCTAGCGTATTGGGTTCACGGCGGACCATGGACAACAGCATGGGTCTGACCACAAACGCAATGAATGCCAAGCACATGATGGTGCGCAAAGCAATATTGATGAAATCAAGCATGGTCGTCCTCTTGCTGGGATGGATCAAACGAAACGCGTTCAGGCACGTCTTCTACCTGTCCGTCGCGCTGCGCCAAGGGTTGGCGGAAAAACGCTGACTGTTCGCGCCACAACTCGGGCTGGTTCAATAACCGATTGGCCATGGCTTGCAGCCTGTGTTCAATCAAGTCTTCGATCTGGCTGTCATTGACCACCAAACGCACGCTGCCGGGATGCAAACCAGGCACCGCTTGCAACTGCATTTGTTTGATCACTTCTGCACCCAGGTCTTCTAATCGGGCTTTGTCTTGCGGGTTCAATTCCACCGTGACAGCGGATTGGCCATGCAAATCGATTTCATCGAGGCAGCGTTGCACCAACCGCTCAATCGCTTGGCCTGAAATTGTCAATTCCGCCAACACCAGTTGTTCACTGATATGCAAAGCGAGACGCTTGACCGGTTCAAACAAAGCTTGCGGATCGTTGCTGAATGCGCGCAGCTTGTCGTGCACTTGGCCCAACAAACCGAGCTGCTCTTGCAACACTTCTGTCAATTCTGATTTTTGTGCAGCCAAGGCCATGGCTAACGCCTCTGCGGCCTGCGCGTTGGCCTGCTCCAAACCTTGGGAGACACCTTCAGCGAGTCCTTGTGCATGACCAAGCGACTGGCCTTCTTGTAAGCCTACTGCAGTGCCTTCGGCATGGCCGTGGGCATATGCTTCTTCGCGTGCAGCGGCAAGTGCCGCGGGATCAATCACCGGGGCATCGTCGCCCAACGGCAGGTCTGACTGCCAGTCATCTTCATCGCTGCGTTTCCACATGCATTCAGCGCCAAAGACTTCACGCTGAAGTCGCAACTCTGCATCACGTTCAGCTTGCGCTTGCAAACGGGCTTGTTGCGCCGCGAGTTGTGCCGCGAGTTGCGGGTCTTCGTTGGGCGCAGTTTCCTGGTTTTCGATCAGTGCTTCTTGTGCGGGCAAATGGCTATCTGCCAACGCATTCTTGGCGGCTTGGCCATCTTGCCGAAATGTTTTAGGTTTACCAAATGTTTCCAACACAAATTCGCTGTCTTCGTCCAGCACTTTGGCGGGCTCGGGCGTGGCCAGTTGTTTGAATTTGAAAGTCGCGTAATCCAACTTGGGCACGTTGGCCCAGTCGAACTCACCAAAATTCGCAATTGGTTTAGAGGATGAGTTCAACCACGTGTCATCTAGCCAATGACGCGGTTTGGCTGGCTGCGGATCAGGATTAAACAAAGTCTGCTCCGCCCAAGATCAACTCACCGGTGTCGGACAATTTGCGCGCCAAACGCATGATTTTCTTTTGTGCGTCTTCGACGTCAGCGACGCGCACAGGACCGCGTGCGTCCATGTCGTCCTTGAACATGCCACGGGCACGTTCGGACATGTTGTCGAGGAAACGCGCCAGCACTTCTTCGGGCGCACCTTTCAAAGCCACCATCAATTGGTCGGGCTCGACGTTGCGCATCAACACCTGAATACCTTTGTTGTCCACGGTAGCCAAGTTGTCGAAGGTAAACATCTGGTCTTGAATCTTCAACATCAGGTCGGCATCGATTTCCTCCAGGCCATCCATGACCGAACGCTCCAAATCCGTTTTGGTTTTGTTCATGATGTCAGCGGCTGCTTTGATGCCGCCAAAGCTTGACGACTTGGACGACGAACTCTTGGCAAACTGCTGCTTCATGATTTGCTCTAACTCGGCCATGGCAGACGGTTGCACTGTGTCCATGGCGGCAACGCGCTGAATCACTTCAGGGCGGACTTCTGGCGGCAAATACACCAACACATCGGCAGCCACGGCGGTATCCAATATTGACAAAATGATCGCAATCACCTGCGGATGTTCGGTACGAATCATTTCTGCAATCGAGCGCGGATCCATCCAAGACAAGATATCCAACCCTTTGGTGCCTTGCCCCGGCATGATGCGGTTCAAAACCGAGTTGGCTTTGTCTTCACCCAGCGCCAAGCGCATGACGCGATCGACATAGTCAGAGCCACCCAGGCCCACGCTGTTTTGTTTTTTCAGCATATCGACAAACTGGTCGAGCACCACGTTCACAGCGCCTTGCGACAGCGAAGAAGCTTGCACCATGGCTGCGCCCAGTGCTTGTACTTCTTTGGGGCTGAGGTATTTCACAATTTCAGCCGCTTGTTCTTCACCCAGCAGCAGCATCAGCACAGCAGCCCGCTGGGTAGAGGTCATGGCCTCCATTTCAGCGCGAAGCTCGGGGGTCCATTGGATGGTGTCGTTTTCAGCCATGTCGTTTCCTTGGTAGCTTGTCAGTCATCAAAACTCGATCATGTTGCGCATGACACTGGCCACTCGGCCGGAGTTGTCAGACACAATCATTCGAATCAATGCGACTTTGTCATCATATGAGTTGGCATTGTTCAGCAAATCTGCGGGGATACTGGCTTTCTTGGGCTTGAGTTTGCCCATGCGTGCCTTCAGATCATCCAGCGATTCGCCCTCTTCCAATTCCACTTCTTCACCAGTTTCAGCTTGCAGCTCCAGGGCGGCCATGCGTTCTGCTTCGCGGGCGGCTTCTTCTTCAGCCATGCGGGCGGCTTCTGCGGCAGCGGCTTCCTCGGCCATCTCTGATTCTTTCGCCAATGCTTCGGCGGCAAGTCGTTCGGCTTCGGCTTTGGCCTCGGCTTCTTTGCGGGCTTTTTCTTCGGCCTCTTCGCGGGCAGCACGTTCTGCCACCACTCTGGCCGCTGCATCGGCTTCTGCCGCAGCGATACGTTCTGTGCGTAATTTTTCTGCTGTCGCAGCTTCGGTCGCTGCGGCAGCCATCGCTGCTGCTGCAAACGCTGCCGGGTCGACTTCTGGCTTGATGAGTTTCTTGATCATGGGGCGAACCACAGCCATCAAGAACAATAAAAAGAGCACGGCAACCACGCCACTGTTGGCCAATGAAGCCAAGGCTTCGTCTTTGTACCAAGGCACAGCATTTGGGTCGACGGGCGGCTCAAAGCGTGTGGCCACCACGGTCACCACATCGCCGCGTTGGTCATTAAAGCCCACTGCTCCGCGTACCAATTGGTTCAAGCGGTCAAGTTCTTCTTGTGTGTAAGGAATGGTCGTAGGCGGTGGTGCGCCATCTGCAGGCTTTTCCACTTTCATGCCAGCAGGAATGGGACGCTCGTTGATCAACACACCAACGCCGAGCTTGGAAATATTGCCCATGGCACTTTTGGTGTGGCGCACAGCGCGATCGAGTTCGTAGTTTTTGGTGCTGCGTGCCACCACTTGCACGCCTTTTTCGCTCACGCCTTTGTTGGGGTCGGCGGGCGTGGCATCGGTGGCAGCCGGGTTGATCGGCGGGTTAGGCGGGGTGCTGCTGAGAGAGCCGGGAATGCCGATGGCATCTTTGAACGTATTGCGGTCTTCCACATACAACTCGGAACGGGTTTTAGGCCCCTTATCGCCTTGGTCAAAATCTTCAGTGGTGATTTCTTCTTGCGTGAAATCCAGTTGCAACGTAACTTGCGCCGTCACGTTTTCTGCACCCACGATAGGTGCCAGCAATTGCAACAAACGGGTGCGGTACAGGTCTTCCATTTGCTGCTTTTGCTGCAGTTCTGCACCTGTCAAACCCAAAGGTTGTGGTCCCAACATCTCGTTCATCAGTGAGCCGTAGTTGTCCACCACCGAGACGTTTTCAGGCGCCAGATAGGGAACACTAGAAGCCACCAGGGAAATGATCGCCATCACATTGGCAGAAGACACTTCTTTGCCGGGGGCACGCGTGATGATGAC
>CAMDSU010000004.1 GCA_945907335.1 Bordetella parapertussis
CGCCCGCTGCGCTGTAAACAATCTGGTCGGTTCACGCCTGCATAGGCCACTTTGATCAGCACTTCTGTGGCGGCGGGTTTTGGCACAGGCATGTCGGACAGGTGCATCACCTGCGGCGCACCACCCGCGCCATGCGCCACAAAGTTCATTGAATCAGACATTGGATTTCCTCAGAAAAATAATCGTGAATGAGAGCGTTTCATAGCCAACGCAAAGGCTCAAAATTAATGCTGCCACGTTGACTGCTCAAGGTCATTTCACCTTCTTGTATGGTGGCTTGTAACTGCATGCTGCGCTCTGCCATATCGGCCATAGCCTGCGAAGCCTCATGCGGAATGCGCACGACATGCAATTTTTTTTGACGGTGTAATTTATTTTCAATGCCCTTCCACCACACCTCTGCCGCATAGGAAAAGGCATACACCCACACTTCATCAGACTGACTGGCTGCGCGCTGTAAAGCTTTTTCTTCGGGTTGCCCCACCTCTATCCACAGGCGTTTGCGCCCGGTGAAATCGGTCAATGACACATCCGGATCATCAGGATTAGACAGGCCAGCGCCAAAGGCCAGCGTGCCATCGCCCTGGCAAGTTGCTTGAAGTTGATATGCATGCAAAGACAAGGCCACCAAACGAACCATCATTCGTTCGTCTGTTTCGCTGGGATGTCTGGCGAGGGTTAAAGCGTGGTCTGCGTAGTAAGCGTGGTCTATATCAGCAATTTGCAGTTGCGCTTTAAATACGGTGGATTTGAGTGCCATGACGAATCATAGTCGTCAGGACTGGGAACAAGGACTCAAGCTTTGATGGCGCGAAAATCAGAATAAAGGCGAGAGACAGGCCGGCTTTTTTGCTCGGCCTCTTGGGCGAGTTGGGTACGAAGACGCTCAAAAGTATTTCGAATAGGTGTATGTTGATTAGGAACGTACTGATAGCGATGGTCAACTTCTGAAGTCTGTTGATCTGCGCTGATTTGGGTGGACTTGTTCATTCCAGGTTCCATTAACAATCTTGTTCTTCATAACGAACAAAATGGTGTCAAGGATGACAAACCCTGAATAAAATAATCAAAATCCCTGAAAAGAATTATTTGGTATTGCTTTATTCTTGGGCACAAGACCCAGTTACTCAGCGGCTTGGGCGTCGCTGCCAGCAGCATGTTGTGGGGGTAGGTGCTGTACCATCTTCCCTTGAAATTGCCCTCCTTTTTCGATTTCGATGTTCATGTAATCGAGTTGCCCAGAAACAGTGCCACTGCTGTGGATCAATATATGTTCATGACACACGATTTTTTCCGAAAGAGTTCCATGAACATCGATCAATCTTGCTTCGACCTGGCCGGTTACATCCCCCGCAGGGCCAATTTGTAGCTCTAAAGCTTTTATATCTCCTTTAATGATTCCGTTGATGCTGGCAACACCCGGGGCGTGAATGGTTCCACTAAAGATCACCCCTTCACCCACAATCAACGTGTTTTGAATAATCGCTGAGTCAGTCATATCAATTCTTTCAAAAATTCATCATTTATAAAACGCTTGTTATGAAATTTTAATCTTTAAACATCTTAATTCAAACAATTTTTACGTGTTAATTATTACATAAAGTGACTCAATTTAAACACATCCCGCCGGCAAGACACCTCAAGTCTGTGCATGATCTTCCGATCCCAACCATGTAAGACTTGCTTGCAACCCTTGGTCACTATTGATTTTTTTTGAAAAACCATGACACATTTGAATAAATTTTTGGCATTGTCCATATTGATGACCGTCATCAATGTGCCGATGTACTTTTATTCAAAGTCTTTGGGCCAGTCACATCTCTCTGACAAACAGGCCGCACACCAGCAAAGCGCCCAGTCTGACTCTGAGATTGCTGCCAATTTCAACGCTTCGCCTGGGGAACATCAAGAGAACACCGCACTAGCCGCGCCAGTGCCCTTGTTCAATGAGCAAATGCTCCAAGACATGGTCAATGAAGAGAAGCCCGAGCGATTTAAATCCTTGGCTGACCTCTACAAACCGCCGCTTTATGGCAAATGCAAAAAATTGTTCGAACGATTTAAACGTAAACACGTTGAAGATAAACCCTACAAAGCTTTTGTTTACAGTTATGACGGGGAAACGGCTTACTGTGCTGACGCTTACACGGACAAAGGCCAAGAGGCAGCTGAGGAAATTGTTCTGCGTGAATGTGAAGCACACCACTCTGGCTCAGGTAAATACTCTCCGTGCCGAATTTATGCATCTGAATGAAAGACACAGGTAACAACATGGATTGCGTAGCTTGCGGTAAACCCATATCGATCACGGCCAAGTTTTGTGGCAAATGTGGTGCGCCCGTCAAACGCCAAGAAGCTATCTTGGGCGATGCAGTCGTGCATGAGGAACACGCCGCGGCACCTGTTGAGCCTTCGAAGCTGCCCGAGACTGTGGCACCAATTCCAGAAACAAACTCCGTAGATGACTTGGTACTCACGATGGCATCACCTGCAGATGTGGACCACGCATCCTTGCTGGAAATTGACTTGAACCTACCGACCGACAGCCCCCACATCAGTGAGTCTGGGGATCGCCCAAATGCTTCGTATGCGACCTCTGCCGTGCCCCAAACAGTACCCGATGCAGTGGTCGATCCCGAGTCGCTAGCCCTGTGGCAAGCTGATCAGGCAGAGATCAAACAAATGCTTATCAAGCAGTCCCATTTGCTGGACTTCATTTCTCTGGCTTCACAGCAACAAGCCCATGTGCAATCGCAGCCCAGCCCGCTTGAGCCTGTGCTCAGAGATGTCTTAACGCTACAAACTTCGCTTCTGGCAAAACTCGGCAAGGTGGAAGAATGCGTCGATAAACCGCAGGCCGAAGTCACCGTACGTATGCCTGAGGAATTCAAGTTGATGCTGGAAAAGCAAAAAATTGAGTTGCTCAAAGCATTCAGCCAAAACGTCGCGCAAAACACCGCCAATATCGAGACGGTTTACAAAGACACCACCGCCAAAATTGAGTCGCTGTTGCAAGCAAATGCCGCGACAGCACAAGCCATGGAGAAAAACATGGCTCCCATCACGCAAACCGTGACGGACATGAAATCGCGGCTATTAGCGGTTTCCAAAAAGATTGACGATGTTTCTACCCAATCCAAAAAGACCGCTGCCAGTTCGGCTGGTGACAGCACAGAAGGCAGCGGAGGTTTCATACTTTTCATCATCGGTTTGCTTTGTGGCTTGACTGTGGTGCTGAGCTCATTGGCCATTTATAACTTCTTAAGCCACGAAGTCAGCTCAAACGCTAAATCTGCCCAAGAGACGCCAGCCGCTGAGCACAGTAAGTCCTTGTCTGGCCATGACGAGCCACAAGCTGCATCAGGTGAACCTGCCACTCTTGAGAAACCTGCCACTGACAGCAGCAAATCTAAGAGCCATTGAATCCGACGAACAGCGAAAGCCTGACATGATTTGCACCAGCTGTTACTTCATAAACCCCAGCGAAAATGTGTTTTGCCAAAACTGTGGCGCACACTTGCCACACGTACAAAATCAAAAACCCAGTATTTCGCCGCTGATTCTGGCCAATACCTTAGATAACAGTTCTTTGCTGATTTCACGCGGTCCTTGGCAAATGCGCATGGATTTGATGACGCCCTTTTTGTGGCTGGCCGTCACGGTCTTTGTCTTTACTTTGAACAATACCTATGCACTGGGTATTTTGGCTGTGGGATTGGCATTTGCGCTTTATAAATCGCATGACACCCGACAAATTATTCAGCAGACCATTCCTGTTGAGTTGATCAATAAAACCATCATCGCTTACGGTCCAGCCAACACCACCAGCCGTTTTTCCTTACCCACTGGGGTGCTGTATTTGCTGTCTGATGGTTTGTATTTCAAATCATTTGACAGCAATGAACAAATTTCATTCATACACATTGAAATTTCCTTCACCGACACCGCTGTTCGAAAAGGCGGGGTCTCTGTATTTCCACATTGGCATGAAATAGAGATGAACAACGGCATGAATGAACGGTTCACTTTTACCGTTCAAAACGGCGGCGAATGGATGCTGTTGATGAAAATATTGCGCAGCGAATTATCCAAACGCTGACTCTGACAACTTCACACGTTGAACAGCGCTTCCATTTCGCGCCTTACTTTGTAAGCGGGGAGCGCAACATCCATTGCGACATCCTCCCAGCAAAGTGATTGGCCTTTTTTGACATCGCGGATCAACTTGACTTGGTGTGCCAATCCCAGCGGCAAGCCACCCATGCGGGCAGAAGTTTTCGCAGGTAACAACTTGCCCCAAACGGTATAGCCACCCTCACCGTCCAGCATTTCACCCGCACGAAGATCGCGCTTGGCCGTGGCCACCACATCTGCATGCCAGCCTTGTGCAACACCCGTGGCTTCACCACGCAAAGCCACGCTTGCTACTGACATCCCCACCTCTAATCCGATCAAGTGCCAACGCTTGTACAGCGTGAAATAGCGGCCAGAGGGATCGGTATGCGCGTTGTACTCTTCAAAACAATGCTTGATGTAATCGGTTTCAGCTTCGACGGTAACCCACACACCCATGCGGATGTCATAGGGAATCACTCGACCATCTGCCTCTAGCGAGGAAATCACTTCAACCATGCCTTTTTGTTCCAGCACACCGCCTTCGTTTTTCGGCCGGGTGACATAAGGAATGTCCTCGATACTGGCGGGCGGATACAACAATCCATTGGAAGGCACTTGCAAGCCCGTTGCATTCGCCACCGCCGTACATTCAATGGAGGGTTTAGAACCGTCTAAAAAGCTGTTGAACATTTTGGGATTCAGACCACCACGCGCGGCTTGCTCAGGGGTCAATCCGTAATTGGCCCAAACTGTCTCGGGGGTGGATTCATTGAAATGCGGTAACCATTTATGACCACGCCCTGCAGCAGTCACGGGAAAGCCACAGGTTCTGGCCCAGTCCACCAAATCACAAATCAACGCCGGCTGGTCGCCAAAAGCCAATGAATACACCACACCGGCCGCAGCCGCTTTGCTGGCCAATAACGGACCGCAAAAAGCATCAGCTTCGACGGTGACATTGACCACATGCTTGCCATGCGCAAAAGCCGCTAGGCAATGTTCAACCGCGGCGATGGGGTTTCCTGTGCATTCAACCACCACATCCACCATCGGGTGAGCTACCAACATCTGCCAATCTTGCGTCAAATAGGTCAGACCCCGCTTGAAGGCATCGTCCAAACTTTGGGCACTGGCCTGGTGCTCTGGCCAGCCCACGCGCGCTAAGTTGGCGCGGGCGTTATCCATGGACAAATCAGCAATGCCCACCAAATGCACCCCGGGCGTGCGCGGTACTTGTGACAAATACATGGCGCCAAATTTGCCGGCGCCAATCAATACCACCCGAACGGGTTTATTTTGTGCAGCGCGTTGCTGCAATTGCAGATACAAACTCATGCGGCTTTTTGGGTTTGGTCAATCGGCACATCGGTCGTTACCAAAGCGCTGGCAGGCAAGCCTTTTGCCCAAGGCAAATCCACCGGGTAATGGCGCGTGAGGCAATCGTCAGGCAAACATTCAATCGGGCTGAAGTCGCGGTGCGCGATGTATTCGGGGCGTTTGTGTCTGCGGATGTGGTTAGACACTGCGCACAAACTCAGATAAACACTGACACGGTTCCAAGGTGACAAGTTGCTCGCAGATGCATGCACCAAGCAACTGTGGAAAAGAATCATGGAGCCCGCAGGACCGGTAGGACTGACGATGCCGCCCTTTTTGCCACCTGCGCGTTCGACCAATTGAGAAATCAAATCGTTGTCAACCGTCCAAAGGGGATAACTGGTGGTGGTCAAGTCATGCTTGGCATCAATCACCCCTTTTTTGTGGCTGCCGGGAATGAACATCAGTGGGCCGTTGAATTCATTGACATCGTCTAAAAAGATCGCGACATTCATGGCGCGTTCCGTGGGCATCATGTCGTCATTGAGCCAAGTGCCATAGTCTTGGTGCCACTGCCAGACATCGCCTTCAAACGCCATTTTTCCGTTGATCTTGAATTGGTGCATGTAGAGTTTCTCGCCGAACAAATCTTCGACCGGGTCGATCATGCGGGGATGACGGGCCAGTTTGGCAAATGGCTCTGAATACATATGGGCAGCGAAATTGGTACGTACTGCATCCTTGCCCTTTTCTCTCACGTTGTAAGCCTCTCGGCGGCTGTACAGGTTGGGAACCTCTTGCACCAAGTTTTGAGTTTCCTCTGGGGTGAACAAACCCGGGAAAAACAAATAACCTTCACGGTCAAATTCAGCGTGCTGCTCGGGTGTGAGTTTCATGGGAAACATGCTCCAATTAGTGGGTAAACAGTTTTTTTCATCTTAGGTGAGCGATCTTCAAAGCTCTTGCTCAGCCTGAGATTATCTGCATAATTAAGAATTCTGAATTCAACCATGAGTAAATTAAGCCCCATGAAAAAGTTTTATTTCATTATTGTTGTATTTTGTTTTCAAATTTTTAATGCGGCTGCGGCTGATATTTCCGGTCCAGCCGAGCTGGGTTCTGACTTAGGGACAGCAAAAAGTCACATAGAAAAAAAGGACTGGTCAGGTGCCATCGCCGTGCTTGAAAAATTTGTCAAAGCCAACCCAAACAATGCCGACGGATACAACTTGCTCGGCTACAGCCTGCGTAATGCCAAACGCAATTCAGAAGCCATATTCAACTACAAAGAGGCCCTCAGAATTGACCCGCAACACCGTGGTGCGCATGAATACTTGGGCGTTGCATATGTACAGAACAAAGAACTGCCCAAAGCCAAAGAATTGCTTGTTTCCCTTGAGAAAATTTGTGGGCAACAATGCGAGGAATACCAAGACTTGAAAAAAACCATTTCCAGAGCAGAGAAGAAATAAGTCCCGCACCGCATCTAAAGGTGCATGGGTGCCAGAGACGCTAGCTCCACTCCCACCACGGCTTCTTTTGCCATGTAGAACATGCATAAGTCAGCAAGTCCGGATCTGTTTTATCCCTGCTTGCCGTCAAGACCAAAGTTTTTTTAGAAAATTTGAATCTCGATACCGCGGAACGGGTGAACTCTTCGTTTGATTGCGACAACAACAACACCTCATGGCGGGTGATGGTCAGATCAGACAAATCATCTGTCATGCTGGCTTGATAAGACAGTTGTGCCTTTGTGCCCGTTGCATTGTTCACGATCCAAGGCGTGGTGGTTACTTTGCTAAAAAGTCCGCAGTGCATGACATCGGTTTCCCAAGAAACACATAAGCGATCTGCGCTGAGCTGCACGCTGTAATGCCGAATAAAACCATCGAATTGCCTAGATTGTTGCGCTTCACAAAAATACGCATTGCCGCTTGACGGCGAGCATGCATACAAACACAACAACGTTATCACGCCAAAAAATTTGATCACGGTTAAAACCAGTCGTTGGCGCATCGTCCAGTGAAAGAAGTGTTTTCTTCGACCCAGCCCACTCGACCTTCTAAGGTACCCAAACCAGTGGATTGCATATCAATGCGTAACTCTTGAATTGCCTGGTCGTAAACAAACGTGTACCGAGTTTTGGCGATGCCATGGGTGTTGAAAGAGCCTTTGACACCTGCAGAAGTTGCTTGTGCGAAATGGCTGCTTTGGTTCAGCTCTTTATAAAGCGGAAACCGCTGTCCATCCAACAAAACGTGAGAAGGACTGAACTGAATACTGTGAGAAAGAGAAACCGATTCTTCATTAACCAATGTCGCCGGATTGTCTGAGCCTTGCTCCGTCCATTTTCTTTCCAATTGTCCCGTTCCCTGACATATTTGCGCGGGGTACAACAAACTGCGTCCAAACATCACAGCAGGCATGCTGAACACAACAATCAACAACAACAGAATTCGCCAATCCACGCTGCCGTCTACCAACACTGGTTCTGCGGCGCTGACTGCGTCAGGGTTTGGCACTTCATTGGAGGCTGGGAGGCTTTGTTTGAAAAAGGGGATTGCAGGTACAAATGGTATGGATGGCTTTTCAACGAACGTCTGCGGTTGAAGTGAGTTCAATGTCTGCGGTTGCAGTGAGTTCAATGTCTGCGGTTGCAGTGAGTTCAATGTCTGCGGTTGAACTGAATTCAATGACTGAAGGGGCGTGTCAATGACATGCTGGTTTGAGCTGTTGTCTTTCATCGCCCACATATCATCTGAATGAATGGATTGGGTTAAGTTCGACAGCATCGTCGTGTCGTTCGCATTTTTTTCGCTTGGAATCTTTTCAGTATTACCTGCATCCGTTGCTTTGGGAGGTGCTGCGTCAGACGATTTCAGCTGTTCATCTGCCAGCGACTGTAGATTTTTTTCAAAAACGGGAGGCGCATTGGCTTGGCTAGCTTCAGGCAGGCTTGCTGAAGGCTTTTGTCGCAATTGATGGTTTGGTGGCAAGCGCGTTTCCAGAACCAAAGAAGCAAATGCGGACGGGGGCACTTTGGCGGGAGTGGCGGGAGTGGCGGGAGTGGCGGGAGTGGCGGGAACAAGCTTGTCCAGATTTGAATGCACCTTGTCAATTTGGGATTGCAAATCCTCCAAGGCTTGTGGGTCCACAAGCTTCAGCGCTGAGGCCTGTGCAATGGTTGAACCTGATTGTTGGCGGTTGGAGAATTTGTCTTTGGGCAAATCAGCCTGAGAGACCTTGCCTGCGAGGTCTGCTGCATTGCCCTTTTGATGGGTCAGGGCCTCTGAAGGAAGGGATTGAATATTGGCAGGAATACCCGTTGAGGGAATTGCTTGTTGGTTAGCACTTTCAGATGCCGGCGCAAGTAACTGTGTATTTCCAGAAGCAGCAATGCCAGCCAGTTTCTGGGAATTGCTCTTGATCGCATCATCACCCACTTGCTGGATATTTGCCGCCACGGCAGCATCTGCCAACTTTTGCTGGTTACTCTTGATCGCATCATCACCCACTTGCTGGAAATTTGCCGCCACGGCAGCATCCGCCAACTTTTGCTGGTTGCTCTTGATCGCATCATCATCCACTTGCTGGATATTTGCCGCCGCAGCAGCATCCGACAACTTTTGTTGATTGGAATTGACTCCATTTGTATCGGCTTGTTGGATGTTATCTTTGACGGCTCCCTCTTGGGCTTTCTGTAAATTTTCATTCTTCTGCGAAGATTTTAAAAATCCAGCAGCAGGCATATTCACAGCATTGCTTTGAACATTTTCAACATCCGATTGCCCAGAAAAACTGTCATTGGCTTGCTTGATGTTGTCTTGCATGGTGCGATTGACCACCGCACTCAATTGCTTTTGATCAATTTCAGAAACCCATTCACCCTCAGGGATTGGCCCAGACGATGAATCTGTAGATTCATTAGCGTCCGCAGATTTTTGGCGTCGAATCTTAAACGTGCCTGTATCGTTATTCTTCTTTTTGGCAGTGACGCGCGAATGGAAGGCGGTAGGAATACTTTCAGTGTCAAAAGGTTTGATGCATTTAATCTTGATGGTTTCGTAATATGACTTGAAAGCAGAAGCGGAGACGGAAAAAGCTGTCCGCATATTTTGAAACAAGTTGTCTTCAATCACATCTATCTTGCCGTCAGACATCATTGAGTCGCATACGTTGGTCAAAATCATGATCTTCTGATCCTGCGTCAACAACGGAGCAGCTTGCCTGAGGAATACATTCATTTTTACAGAGCGAACGGTTGTCATGGCAGCTGCTTGCAAACCTTCAAACTCACCTAAAACCACCTGCAATTGACCAATTTCTTCATCAGCAATGTTGCCGTCAGCCGCCATCATGTACAACAAACAACATGCCAAGGTCAAATGGGCTGATTCATCAGATAAGGTCAAACTCTTTTGTGAATATTTGCCGAGTAATGATTTGTTGTTCTTGAGACTTAAATTTGCGAAATGTGTTTTGAAACTCATCTCGCTAACGCCAAAAGCATCAGAAATTTGATGAAACAACTGCAATTCATGGTCATCTGCCAAGCCATCAGAGAGCAAACAATCACACAGGTTTGTCAAAATGCAACCGTGGTCAGCTTGCACCAATATGCTTTGGGTGTCTTTTAAAAACTGTTCGACAGAATTTTCTTCAGCGTATACGAAGGCAATGTCGAGAAGCTCGTTATGGCTACCCACCACCGCTTGTAATTGACTGGATTCATGTTCATCAATTTCACCATCAGCAGTCAACATATAAATCAATGCAACCGCCAATGCCATGAACGGGGTGATTTGAAAATCCTCGCCTCGTGCCGGCAAAGAAACTGGCACAGGCACTTCAGTGTCAGACTTTGCAGGTTTGCGCTTGTTCATACGGTTTGTTGTAAGGGGAAATGCATGCAAATCGCCCGGCAAAACTGGCAATTACTCAGGAATACTCACGACAAATAATGCAGATAACAAGCTATCATCAAAAAAACGATTCCGCAAAGGAAAGATAGTTGTTTTATAAAAAATTCATAAGCATATTTATTGTCGTATCTATCGCAGTATGCATACACATCACCGCCAGCGCTGCAAGCTTTAGCCAAAGTTTTCATCTGGATGCTTCAGACAGCTTAACGGTCAATGAGGTCATTCAAAAACCTTTTCGTAACTACAATGACAATCTGCATTTAGGCTTCATTGATGGCGCAGTATGGATAAAAATTGAAATAGATAAATTCGACAATTTATCGCGCACGCAAAAACTAAACGAAGACCATGTACTGATACTTAGTCCATTTGTTCTCGAAGACATCACGGTTTTCGAAAAAATTGGCCCAGAGTGGCTT
Organism: Bordetella parapertussis; assembly: GCA_945907335.1. GTDB lineage: Bacteria > Pseudomonadota > Gammaproteobacteria > Burkholderiales > Burkholderiaceae_C > Limnohabitans. The sequence goes on from CAMDSU010000004.1 coordinate 10,778, forward strand.
GCTCAAAGTGGCGGGAGTCTGGCCACCACAGCCACCAGAATTTGTCCCTACGGTATGCATTGCTTTATTTTGAAAAATGAAGAAGGTGCCACCAAAAAAAATATATACATCAAGATAAAGCACACAGGGTACTTGACGCTTAAATCAGAAATAACGTCAATCTCTGCTCTTGCCACTATCACTGCCGTCTACACAGAAAGTATCACATTTGCGCAATCCATTGCGCTCAGCCTGTTCTTTGTTTCGTTAGTTTTGATCTTGATAGACCGGTCCTTGTTCATTTTGGTCTATAGCCTGATGCAACTCAGCATTTTTCTGTACATTATTTTTGCATCGGGAAAAATGTACATGCATTTTCCGTTCATGCAAGCAGAAAACTTCAGTTACCTGAATTACCAATTTGTCAATATCCGGATATTTTTGATCATCTTATTAGGGTATTCGTTCACTAAAAATTACGGCGTCAACAATGCCTATAGACAAATGATTCTTGGGCTTCTCAGTGCAAGCTTGTGTGCTTTTTTTCTCATTGCATATGGCTACATTAGATTGGGAATTTACATGTATGTGATCGCTATTGCGCTGAACTTGCCAGTGCAATTTTATGGTTTGCGACACTCTAAAAATATTCCATTGACCATTAAAAGATTACTAAAGGGTTCATACATCATTTTTACCTCCATAGTTATTTATGGCTATATCAATATCTTTACGGGCAGCGAAATTTTGTCGGACCGAGGGGCTGAACTGATCTTTTTTACGAATTACCGCTTGAATGGTTTGGCATTTGGCGTGGTAGTTTTCTTGGTATTGATATTCAAACACTACGACGAAAGAATAAAAAGTATTTTGCGAGAAAAAGATTTGCAACTCGACGCAGAGACATCGCGAATGAACAGCGAAAAACTCAAAGAACGGCAAACTTTGATAGATATCTTGACACACGAGTTGAAAAATCCATTGACGACGTTACGCTTTGCCACATATTCAATGAACCAAAAAAACACAACTGATGCCGAAACCCAATCGCGCTCACACCGTATCAATGCGACACTTGACCGCATGGATCAATTAATCACGCAAGTGGCAAACTCCAACAAAATTGACCGGTTTCAAATTGAGGAATCCCCGACACATATCAATGCAAAAGCATTGATCACTCAGATCATTGAGGATTTATTGCCATCTAACGAGTCTGTTGAAAGTAAATTCACTCTGCTTTTGCCTGATGACATCGATTTTTATGGCAATCAACAAATGTTGTTTTTGATCATTGAAAATTTAATTTCTAATGCACTCAAATACTCTGAACCGCTTACCTTGATTCATGTTCATGCATCCGTGGACGCGCTTGCATCCGTGCTGAGTATTTCCAACCAATTTCCTGTCAATGCCAGGCCTGATCCGGACAAGTTGTTTCAACGGTATTACAGACACGATGAATTCCAACCTTTGGCGGGAATGGGAATTGGTTTGTCATTGATCAAAGAAGCTGTCGAAAAAATTGGTTCGGAAATTTCTTTCGAACAAGACGACAAACACATCACTTTCACCCTAAGGGTGCCACTATGCCAAACATGATTCAAAACGATATTTCTTCAAAAATCCACCAATATGTAGTGGCTATTGTGGAAGACGATGTATTGCTTAGACAGGAAATTGTTTCTCACCTTAACGCCAATCATTTTGAAACACATGGCGTTTCAAGTGCAGCCGCGCTGGATGATTTGGTCACGCTTCGCCCCATTGACATCTACATCATCGATTTGAATTTACCCGGCGAATCGGGAATTAGTTTGTGCAAACGTTTGCGTGAACGCACGCCCAATGTAGGCATTGTGATCATGACTGCACGTGTGGCCTTGCATGATCGATTGACGGGCTATAGCCATGGTGGTGCAGATTTTTATCTCACCAAACCTGTCTCTCCCGAGGAGTTGACGATGGTGGTTCAAAATCTGGGAAAGCGTGTCAAAAAATTGAATAACGTGAACGATTGGCAACTGAGTCTGCGTGACCGCACGCTTCAGTCACCTGGTCTGATTGAAAAGATTCGTTTGACTAACCGCGAAAAAATACTTCTCGTGGCGTTAAGCCAAGCCAATGATTTCACGCTTGAATCCGGCGTGCTGTGTGATTTGTTTTCCGAGGATGATTCAGACGAAGGCATGAGTAAGCATGCACTTGAAGAGTTGATTGCACGGTTTAGAAAAAAAATCAAAGGCATCGATTCAAGCAGCACGGAATCTGCCATCAAATCCGTATGGGGCGTTGGTTATCAATTGTGTATTCCTATCAGCTTGGTCTACTGACAAGAGGTGTGAGTGGATTCAATGCGAGGCAGCTTGCTTGAGGGGTAATGCTGTTTTGTATCGCACTTGCTTGAGTGCAAAGCTGCTGCGAATTTTTTCCACCCCTGAAATAGGTGTGAGTTGTTCAAGAATAAATTTTTCCAGTGCGGCCATGTCAGCGATGGCCACACGAATCAAATAATCAGAGTCACCCGTCATTAAATAGCATTCCATCACTTCGTCGTGTTCAGCGATTCTTTGCTCAAACTCTGCCAACGCGGATTTAGATTGCTCTTTTAAACTGATGGAAATAAACACGTTCAAGCCCAATCCCAAAGACTGCGGGTGGGTGAGCGCCACATAGCGCTGTATCACACCGGCCGCCTCTAGCGCTTTGACTCGACTCAGGCACGGAGATGGCGATAAATGCACCCGCTTGGCAAGCTCAACATTGGTCAATGAAGCATCGTCTTGCAATTGCGCCAAAATTTTGTAATCCATCGAGTCCATCAGCATAAATCACCTTTAAATTTAATATTCTCAGCATTTTATATCGCAAATAATCATTTTATAGGTATGAATAAATAGCCTATTTGGCGTGTTTTTTTCTATATTTATCAACCATACATTTCATTCGAGCCCTGAGATTCATGCTGACACAAACCTGTGACCTTGACCCTGTTGAAACCGCAGAATGGCGCGATGCATTTGCCAGCGTAGTACAGCTTCACGGCTGTGAACGCGCACGTTATTTGTTGGACCAATTGGTCGTGCTGGCACATCAGCAACACATTGGATGGTCACCCGAATTGGTCACGCCTTATGTCAACACGATTGCTGTACAAGCGCAGCAGCCCTACCCAGGAGACCTGGCCATTGAAGAAAAGCTCGCGTCATTGATGCGCTGGAACGCCTTGGCGATGGTGGCGCGGGCCAACAGCGCATACGGTGAATTAGGTGGGCATATCGCGAGTTATGCAAGTGCCGCTGATTTGTTTGAAGTGGGCTACAACCACTTTTTTCACGCTCGGGATTCTCATCACCAAGGTGACTTGGTATTTTTTCAACCGCACAGTGCACCTGGTGTTTATGCACGGGCTTATTTAGAAGGCCGGTTAAGCGAAGAAGATTTGTCGCACTACCGGCAAGAGTTGAAAGCGCCGCGTCTAGCAGCACGCGGTTTATCAAGTTACCCGCATCCTTGGTTGATGCCAGACTTTTGGCAATTTCCCACCGGATCCATGGGCCTGGGCCCCATCAGTGCCATTTACCACGCGCGATTCATGCGTTACTTGACTCACCGCGGTTTGCTCAACTGTGAGGGTCGTAAAGTTTGGGGTGTTTTTGGTGACGGCGAAATGGATGAACCCGAGAGCATGAGTGCATTGACACTGGCCTCGCGCGAGCGGTTGGATAACTTGGTCTGGGTAGTGAACTGCAATTTACAACGTCTGGATGGTCCAGTGCGCGGCAACGGTCGCATCATTGATGAACTTGAAAAGTTGTTTCGTGGTGCCGGATGGAACGTCATCAAATTGATTTGGGGCAGTGATTGGGATGGCCTGTTTGCGCGCGATACCAAGAATGCATTGGTCAAAGCATTTGCCAATACGGTGGATGGCCAAATGCAAACCTTTGCCGCCAAAGATGGACGCTTCAACAGAGAAACTTTTTTTGGCCAAAACCCGGAATTGGCACAACTCGCACAAGGCTTGAGCGATGAGCAAATTGACAGGCTTAAACGCGGCGGTCACGATCTGGTGAAAATCCACGCGGCCTATGCGGCAGCAACTGCACACCGTGGGCAACCAACAGTCATTTTGGCCCATACCAAGAAGGGCTACGGCATGGGCCAAGCCGGTCAAGGCAAGATGACCACGCACAGCCAGAAAAAATTGGATGAGTCAGCATTGCTGGCATTTCGTAACCGGTTCAACTTGCCTTTGTCTGACGAACAAGCTACACAACTGGCATTTTTCAAGCCGGCGACAGAAAGCCCTGAAATGCAATATTTGCACGCCAAGCGTGAAGCGCTGGGTGGCTATTTGCCTAAAAGACATACCGACTGCGAACCACTCACTGTGCCCGCGTTGAACAGCTATGCCGGTTTTGCATTGCAGGCCGATGGCAAAGAGATGTCTACCACCATGGCGTTCGTGCGCCTGTTGGGGCAATTGCTGAAAGACTCCGTGTTGGGGGCGCGTGTGGTTCCTATCGTGGCAGATGAAGCACGTACTTTTGGCATGGCCAATTTGTTCAAGCAGGTAGGTATTTATTCCAGCGTCGGTCAGCAATACGAACCGGAGGATATCGGATCAGTGCTGAGTTACCGGGAGGCCATTGATGGACAAATTTTAGAAGAAGGCATCAGCGAAGCCGGTGCTATTGCCAGTTGGACCGCAGCTGCCACCAGTTACAGCGTGCACGGCTTGGCCATGCTGCCTTTTTATATTTATTACTCGATGTTTGGGTTTCAACGTGTGGGCGACGCCATATGGGCTGCCGCAGATCAACGTGCGCGTGGTTTCTTGATGGGTGCCACATCCGGCAGAACCACACTTGGAGGAGAAGGCTTGCAACATCAAGATGGCAGCAGCCATTTGATTGCCGCAACCATTCCCAATTGCAAAGCCTATGACCCGGCTTTTGCCGGAGAAATGGCCGTCATCGTCGACCACGGCATGCGCGAAATGTTGATCGAGCAAAAGGATGTGTTTTATTACGTCACCCTGATGAATGAAAACTATGCCCAACCGGATCTGCCTGCATCGGTACATGAACAGCTCATCAAAGGTGGCTACTTGTATGCAGCTGCTCCATTGGGCTTAGGGCCACGCGCCCCACAAGTCAGCTTGCTCGGTTCAGGCGCCATTCTGTGTGAAGTTGTGAAAGCAGCGGCCTTGCTGGCTCAACAAGGCATCGCAGCAGAAGTATTCAGCATCACCAGTTGGAGTGAACTTGCCAGAGACGGACTGCGCACCGAGCAAGCGATGATGGCACACGAAAAGACACCCGTGGCATTCGTCACAAGCCTGCTTGCCGAACACAAAGGGCCAGTGATTGCAGCCACTGACTATGTCCGCGCTGTGCCTGAAAGTATTCGTGCGTATTTGCCACAGAACCGTCGCTACATCACTTTGGGAACAGATGGCTTTGGCAGAAGCGATACGCGCCAAGAGTTGCGTTCGTTTTTCAATGTAGATGCTGCCAGCATTGTGAGAGCAGCGATATTTGCATTAGAAAAAAAATAACACGCTACGTGTCTTTGATGCAGGATGTCAGCAACGCATCTGTGTCAAGTGTGTGATTTTTCAAACCGGTGCATGTAATCACGTAGGCGTTCGACGTGGCCCAAAGGCATGGCGTTGTAAATGGAAGCGCGCATACCGCCGGCAGAGCGATGGCCACGCAGTTGCACCATGCCCTCTTTTTCCGCCCCTTGCAAGAACGCATCGTTGAGAGACGCATCGCGCAAAAAGAATGTGACATTCATGCGCGAACGGTCTGCATGCTGGACCTTATTAAAAAACAAACGGCTATGGTCTAAGTAGTCATACAACACATCGGCTTTGCGCTGGTTTAGCGATTGCATAGCGACCAAACCGCCTTGTTGTTGGATATGCTGCAGCACCAAGCCCATGATGTAGATGGCGTAGGTAGGCGGCGTGTTGTACATGGATGACTGCTCATCCTGGAATTGGTAATTGAAAGCCGAGGGCGTGACAGGCAATGCATGGCCAAACAAGTCGCGACGCACGATGACCAAGGTCACGCCGGAAGGCCCCATGTTTTTTTGCGCTCCGGCATAAATCACACCGTAGCGAGCCACATCCAGTGGTGCAGACATGATGTTGGAAGACATGTCTGCCACCAAAGGTATGCCACCGGTGTCGGGTATCCAATGGCACTCCACCCCACCGATGGTTTCATTGCTGCACATATGCACATACGACGCATGGGAAGATATCCGCCATTGGTTCTCTTGCGGCATGGATAAAAATCCGTTGTCGCTGCTGCTGGCCGCGATATTTACCCGCCCATACTTGCCCGCTTCCTTCATGGATTTTTCGGACCACACGCCGCTCACCACATAATCGGCAACACCGGTTTTAGCGATCAGGTTCATCGGCAAAATGGCATTTTGTGCAATCGCTCCGCCTTGCATGAATAGCACCGCGTAGTTGTCGGGCACCTCCAGCAATTGTCGAACCAATGAATGCGTGTTTGCCAATATTTCACTGAATTCCTGGCCGCGGTGACTCATTTCCATCACCGACATGCCACTGCCCCGCCAATTGAGCATGTCATTGGCTGCTAGTCGCAGCACTTCCTCCGGCAAAGTGGCTGGGCCAGAGCTAAAGTTGATCACACGTGTCATGAACAATTGACTTTCGAAAAATGAAATAAGTATATGGAATTAAAGATTTATTCTTTAAAAATAGGCATAATAAAGCGTCGATCTTCTGGGTACGCCCTGATTTATATGAATGGTTCGAAAGTTTGTATTTTGCTCGTCGCCAGTCAGTTGCTTGGGGCATGTGCCAGCCATTCCTCCAAAGCGATTGCAAAACTCGACAGTGGCAGCCCTGAATTCAGCTCTGCTGCTTGCCAAAACGCCAGGCAAAATGCGTGGCTTTACGATGAAGCGCAAATAAACAAATTGTGGGCGGGCCCCTCTGTGATTTTTCTAGCCGGCCCTATCGCGGTTCTACCCGTTCTGGCAACCAACATCGGTTTAAATTCGGCAGACCACTTACAAGCCAATGACATTTCCACGCAATGTGGCGGACAACCCTTGACACAAAAAGCACTGAGCCAAAACATCGCACTGGATGCCACGATTTCAGTGGCAGTGGGCGGCATTGCACCTGCCATTGCGCCCAAAGTTACCGTCCCCTGAAACTATTCGGCCAAATCGATTTTTTCATGCGTAGCAATACGCTCTAACGCTTGCTCAAACAAAGCCCTGGCCGAACCGGACACTGCCGTTAAATAACTGTGCAAGCGCGCATCTTCGGTTGTTCTGCTCAAGCAGTCTTGGCTGTAGGCTTCGAAACTGTTGAGCATACCGAGCAAGTCTGCGACATGACGAGGGCATTCACACAAGACATTGGTTGAGATGCCCGCCATGCGTTGCAACACACGGTCGCTGTATTTGCGAGCGGGAATAATGCCGCTGCTGCTGGTTGCCGGCAAACTCCAACTGTTATCTACATAAGCAATAGACTGGATGATGTCGCTCAACTCCAGATCGGAGACCGGCTCGCGCCGGGCAATCACGCCGGCCGTGTGCAGATACTGCAACACCGCAACCGTGGCGAAATGGTAGATGAGGACACATCGCTTGACACCCAGGTGCTGCCTGAGTCGATGTAAATCTTGCTGGATGGACACTTGCACCGAACCCATTTGCACCAACAAAATATCAGGGGTGGCGTTCACCGGTGTGGCCAAAGCTTGCTTGATATCCGCAAACATGTGGTCTACCTTTAGTGTGGTTTGCCGGCCAAATACTTGAGCAAATTTGTCTGTTTCAATCCGACTTGCCAGCGGAAAACCCACCACGGCCAATGAGATGAAGGCGGGGATAGAGGTTTTGTCGTTTTGCATGGACTTAGCAGCACGATGGTCATTCAACATAGACTGCAATTGCGGCACCGCGAAAGCGCCCATGGTGCTGATGGCATGGCCATGCTGCGTCAATGTTTTCAAGAGCGTCAGCTTCAGGACATCATGGTCGCTGTAGAGCCGTTGTCCGCCCTCGGTCTTTGGCGGGGCAACCACGCCATATCGACGCTCCCACACCCGCAAGGTTGCCACGGGCACTCCGCATAAGTTGGCCACGGCACCAATGCGGTGGATAGGAATAAATGCGGGGTCTGTGGCGGTAATTGTTTGCATAAGCTTGAATGATGAATAGGTTTTGTTGAGTTATTCTACAGAAATTCCCCAGTAAAACCTAGATTTATTTCTTGAATGTCTGCCAACATATACATTACGTACCAAGACACCTGAACAGCATAAGCAGGGTGCAACCACAAACGGGAGAAATGCATGTTTTCCAGCTTAACAAGAAATGCCGTGAACACAGTGTTGTTGGTGTGTAAAAACCAACTTAACGGCCCAGTTACCACGCTGACCATCAGTAAGCGTTTGGGTTTGTCTATTTCTTACCTTGAAGCCTTGTTGTCCAAGTTAAAAAAATATGGTTTCGTGGTGTCTTACCGTGGACCGGGTGGCGGCTACTGCTCAAACGGCAAACCCTCCGACCTCAAACTGATTGATATTGTTCGTGCATTTGATTTTGTCGACACCGCGAAAAGCCGATCTGCTCTCAAACCACAGGAATTCGACAAAGACTTGATCAAGTGGATGATGCAAGAGTTTTTAGAAAACCACTTGCAGCATATGAACTTGGAAGAAGTCATGGCGCAGATGCCTGAGGAAATCTGGGGCGCTGAACCACAAAGAACCGCGACCACAGAGCCGCGCAGATTCAAGCCATTGCAAATCCATCGTTTACCCAGCGGACCAAATTCCGTCTTTAATCTGGCGTCTTCCATGGCAGCTTGATCGCATCAACAACTTCTTCTCGCTACTCCACCGAAGGATACATGTCTGCACCAGAGATGCCGCCCTTTGTGCGACGTCTCATTGGCCTTCGCATCAAACAACTGACTGGCTCAACCAGTTCCCCTGACGCATTTGCACAACCAGCTGGAGACCCAGGTTTGCTAGGCCCAGATGCAGTGGCATGGCGGGTTCATGCCCATTTCGTGGGCATGATGGTGGGCGGCCTGTCATCCTTGATGTTGCAAGCCCTGCATCCGCGTGCACTGGCTGCGGTCTGGGACCACTCCAATTTCAGAAGCAACCTCAAAGGCAGATTGGGAAGAACCGCATATTTTGTGGCCGTCACCACTTACGGCGCCAAAGCAGATGCCCTGTCAGCGATTGAACGTGTCAACCATATTCATGCGCATGTGAGAGGCCATATGCCGGATGGCAGCCCCTATGTTGCGAATGAACCCGAGTTATTGCGCTGGGTACATCTGGCTGAAGTCACCAGTTTTTTAAAGGGCTACCAATGGTTGTCCACCCGACCACTCAGCGCTTTTGAGGAGAACACCTACATCGCAGAGATGGCATCCATCGGACAACGCCTAGGAGCGGACCCTTTGCCAACAGAAGCGCAGAGCAGTTATGAAGCATTGAAGACATTTCAACCCGACTTGCGATTCGATGACAGAACCCAAGAAATTTTGCGTGTGATTGAAAACTATCCGGTCGACCTGTGGGACCTGCCGTTCATGAAGTTGGTGATACAAGCCAGTTTTCACATGTTGCCTGATTGGGCGCTGCATATGTTGCGTAAACCGGTCGCCTGCGAATGGGAAAGACAAACTGTTCGCCAAGCCTTACGCATCGCGTCAGCGCCAGTTCAAGCGGCCTTGGATGTTGATGGAGTCGCCGCCCAAGCCAGACGTCGGGCTCAAGCCTTTTAAGTCGATTGCGTCCACACCTGCTGACAAGTCGGGCATTTGATCTCCATGCGTTTGTAGACATCAATGCGGCATTTCTGGCCACATGCAGGACAACTGACAATCGCCTTTCCATGACTGATCTGTGGCCTTTCCAGTTCTTGGACTGTCAATGTGATCGGTACGCGCAAATCGAACATTTGACTGGCCTTGAAGCTAACCTGATAAGCGGGACGGGGCAAATCTACTCTGGCGAAATCACCGGCTTGCACCGTGAGCGGATAGAGCTTGTCTCCGATATGGCTTTCTGCGGCAAACCAGCGCCTTGAATTGGGGGGCTTCATCAATTGCAAAATGCTGGGGTCTTGAGATACGCGACTGGATTCATCCACCAAAAAACGGATGGCATCTAACTGTTGCCTGACTTCGTGTTCCGATGCGCTTTTGTGGGTGTAGTAGTAATAACCAAAATACACGCACGCTTTCAAGTCGTTGCCAAAGGAATACCACTTGAGCACCAAAATGCGCAAAGCGTCAATGAATTTCACCAGCTCAGCGTTCACACTGATCACCCGGTCATTGACCATAGCCACCAGCAAAAGATTGAGTGAACTGGTCAAGCCCGTGCTTTGATGTATGCCTTGGGGCTGGTTAAACATATTTTTTTGTTCGATGCTGTGGTGTGCCACCGAAAGTGCGCGAAAGTATTCTGGCAAGGCAGCGCTGACATTGGGTAACAACTTTAAAAAAGTTTCCTTGTCACGGCTCGTCGAACGGTACTTCTCAAACGGGTATTCCATATAGCGCGCCTAACTTGCGTTTAATTTTTCGATGATCAGGTTTTTCAATTCTGTGAAGCTGTACCTGATCTCCTTGCCATCAAGTTTATTGACATAGTGATTGGTCCACCCGTACTGAATGGTCAATGAGTTACCAAATAACTCCTCATACAAATGAATCATTTGAAATTCATCAATCTTGTTGCTCGCCAAATGAGACAACACTGTTTCATGCTTTTCTGACGGTTTAACAGGCGGCGCTTCGTGTACAGGTGATGGCTGCGGCGCAGGTTCTGTGGGGCGCTTGTGCTTGTCGTTAAATTTCTTCCAAGCCGCGTCAAATTCTTTGCGCTTACGGGCAGTGCCAAGCATGGCGTGGGCCTGATTGAGCTCGGCCATGATTTCCGTATAAAGGAATTTCTTCTCGGGATGCCGATCCGGATGGTATTTTTGTGCCAACGCTTTGTACGCCGCTTTAATCACCTCGTTTTCAGCGGTATGCAGCAACCCCAAGACCTGGTACAAATCCTTCATACGTCAACCAGCCAGCGCATGGAAACTGAGGGATTTGACACGGGCGTTGTCAAAGTACGCCTTCCAGAAATCTAACAACATAGGGTTCAAGGTGCGGGGACTGCTATTGACCAAATACACTTCTACATGAACTTGTGAAAAATCAACAAACAATTTAGTGGCCGCATAACTGCTGGCATATGTTTCAAAACCAACAGGCTTGCCATACATGGTCAAGGACTTGCTGTTTTGCAGCATGTCAGAGAGCACATACAAACGTACTTCGCCATTGATTTTTTGTTTTTGTATGGAATTGAGGTTAACCAGTTGCAGCATTTCCAAAATGGGCGATTCATTGGCAGCTTGCACATTCATCATGCCTTCAGTGACGGACAACATGGGCTCAATGAAGTGTTTGATGTATTGCTGCTTGAGTGCTTTGAGATTGGCTGTCAATTCACTTTTCTCGTGGCCGTCACCGGGATTGCACAGCTCAAACAGTGGCTTGGTGTTGGCCTGGAAATCGTCACCCAAGGCATACACCGACAACAATTGGCCAGGTGGCGTTGAGTCGACCAAGTTTTTGATGAAAATGTCCAGCGATGTCTTTTGCGCCAAGTTAAACGGGTCGGTACGGTCTATCAAAACCACCCGTTGACCGCTCGGGCCTTCGGCGGGACACATTGTCACTGGGTCCAAGCCGGGCTTGCGTTGCAGATTCCACCAAAACGCAGAAGCGATACCCGCCAGCACCAAAGAAAAAAAGAACACGCTGAACAGTATGTTGCTTCTTGTTTTGCGCTTTTGCGATCTGGTTTGACGTGCCATAACAAAAATGCTCAGTGGTATTTCAAATGGTTCAACCGAGAAATTGATTGCTCATACAAGGCATAGACTTTTTCACGCTGTGTAGTCACATTGCTTTCGTAGGTTTTGATGTCTTGCTCCAAGGCAGCAAGCAGTGCATTTTCTTGGACGTTGTCCAAGCGCGGCATGCTGACAGGCTTGAGCGCGGGCAAGCTGTCAAAGTAACTGGGGCGCAAACCATCTTCACGCGCAATTTCATTTTCAATGCGAAATTTCCTGATAACAGCGTAAAGCACCACCTCGGTTTGGCTGACCTTATCCGTGCATTCACGCACCAAGGCTTCTTTTTCCAGCAAGAGTTTTTTCAAGGAGGCTGAGAGTTCATGCAAGGTCTTGAAACCTTGGTTGATCAGATCGAGTTTTTCCTGCTTTAACTCTTCAAGTTCTTCTTTGACTTCTTCGAATTCAGCGTCAAACTCGTCGCGTGTTTGGTGACACCGTCGCACCATGGCACCATACCCGGGATAGATATCATCGATGGTCAATCCATCAAAGATGGCGGCGATCGCAAAACCCAAAGATATAGCTACCAAAAACCAAGACACCAAGTCATTCAAACCAAAAAAATGCGTTTGCATGGCCGCCCAGGCTTGTTGTGTCGGATTGGCGGCGCCCGCCATCAACTGCTCTCGGATATGGCCAATTGACATGGCCACCAGCAACATGAAACACAAGGCAAACAACACGGAAATAGCGCCAAATAATTTCCCGGCGATGGGTTTGCTCACGATCCAAGGCACTGTAAATCTTCCTAAGAAGAAACAACCCAATACATTGATACCTGCCAGCAAAGCGGCGTAGACAAAACCACCGATCAATCCTGAGCTCAAGCCTTCGGCAAAGAAATTGGCGTTCAACACGCCTTCAATGCCGACCAAAAAAACCAACACCGAGTAACGCAAGATCAATCCGGAGGAAGATGGGTAGTTAGCCTCGCGCTCCAAACCATTTTTCTTTTTAAACACTTCTAATTCTTTGAACCTGATCATGGCGTTATAAGCCAATTTTTTCAGCCAATCACCCTGCTCGTCCATGAGTTTGCGGGTTTGACGTTCAAACTCGGCGTTCAAAACATCTGATTGCAAGGCTTTGTAAGTGAGTTCCATGCCCACCACTTTGGCATGGATGTCTTCTGTTTGCCGGATGTAGTCACGCTGAACCTCTTCTCGCATCAGGTTCAAATGCTCGACCACTTCTGTTTCTTTTTGCGTGGGTTTTTTTTCATGAAAGGACGGCAACCCTAACGCAGCCAATCGTTTGGCTTCTTTAACGATTTGAAACTTATCAACAATTGAATCTATTTCCAGTGACAAGTTTTCAGACCGCGCAGGTCGCCCGGAAAAAAACTGCTTTAACCACGCCATGACCCGCATGCTATTAACCTCAATTCATACTTGTCATTGTGAAAATTTTGAACCAGCGCCGAGGGCTGTGCTCAACGCAACTCTCAGAGATATGTTGGTTTCATTCTACTGATTTTGAATTTATCATCGCCGCCAAAAGTCAATTCAAAAGTTCTCATGCCGCAAAGCCAAGCGCACAAAACAGGGGCAATCGCCGGATACCCAAGGATAGGCTTAGCTGACTAATCCGCCAGACTCGATCTCCAACAGCATTTGCGACAGCATGCGCTTTTGCTTGTCATCAGAAGATTGGTGCAACGCATCTTCAAGCACTTCGCGGATATCAGCTGCTTGCACCCATTCCATGTCCCATTCAGGAAACAGTCGATCGCGAATTTCATCTTCTTGGCTTAACACCACCACATTGGTATGGCGCGGGTCAGCAGAAATACGGGCCAACAATTGGCTGACGTTGTCATGCGGTCCTTCGAGCCATTGGAAAAAAATACCTTGGCCGTACACCAATAAACCGGTGATACCCAGCCTCGGGTTATGGTGCCTTGCCGTGGCAATGATGCTGGCGATGGCGTCTTTGTCCAGGGCCGCTGAGGCTTGACTGCAATACACCAAGTTGTGAATAGAGCGACCAGACTGGCCCTCGTCGTTTTGCGATGGGTAAATGGGGTTCACGAAGACAACGGCACCACCGCCTTGTGTTCACCGCCTCCGTAGGCCAGCGGTTGTTTGTCCGATGTGTAGATGCGATTGATCATGAATAAAGAGAAGGTGATGGGCAGTGCGACATAACACCAAAAAGCATATTGTCGTTGATGTGAAAAAACGGCTTTCTGTTGTGCTCAACAACGCCTTTGCTTGTTGCGGCCATGGCGACATGAAGATATTGAGCCCGAAAGATGCCTAGGCTTATGTGTTGGTGAAGGCGTGAGCGCCAAGCGCCGTTTAATCCCGCAATAACTCTCTGAGCATGCGCTGCGGATTGACCAAAAAATCGCGTGTGACCTGAAAGTGTTCTGTGTCTTCATATGCCACTGGTGAAATGCCTTGATTGCTGCATTGGTAAATGCTGGCATCCGGGTAGGCCATGAGTATGGGTGAGTGCGTGGCGATGATGAACTGCGAACCGTCTTGCACCAAGTCGTGCATGCGAGACAGCACCGCCAACTGGCGTTGCGGCGACAACGCCGCTTCCGGCTCATCCAGAATGTACAAGCCCTGCCCTTTAAATCGTTTCGTCAGCAGTGTCATGAATGATTCACCGTGCGATTGATGGTGCAAAGACACCCCACCATAACCATCAATGATGCGCGAGGCACTGACAGGCTCGGC
>CAMDSU010000005.1 GCA_945907335.1 Bordetella parapertussis
ACGGCTCGCGCCAGACACAAAAAAGTTTTAGCCCTTGCCAAAGGATTCCGCGGACGCCGCGGTAACGTCTATCGCATCGCCAAAGAAGCGGTGATGAAGGCAGGCCAATACGCCTACCGTGACCGCCGCGCCAAAAAGCGTGTGTTCCGGCAACTGTGGATCGCCCGTATCAACGCGGCCGCACGTGAATTCGGTATCACTTACAGCCAATTTGCCAATGGTCTGCGCAAAGCAGCCATAGAAATTGACCGCAAGATGTTGGCCGACCTCGCGGTTCATGACAAAGCTGCGTTTGGTCACATTGTTGACCAAGTCAAGGCCAAGTTGGCAGTTTGATCAGGTGTTGACACTTCTAACCTGATATCCAGGCTAGGTTGATCCCAAGGGATTGAGGTTTCATAGGCTTCAATCCCTTCTTCATTTGCAGCAGAGACACGATATGAATGAGCTCGATTCCTTGGTAGCACAGGCGAAACATCTGTTTGCGGCCTGTTCTTCACCCACAGAGTTGGAGAACGCCAAAGCCCAATTTTTTGGTAAAGCTGGGCATTTAACAACGCTGATGAAGTCGCTCTCTTCGTTAGATATAGACGCGAAAAAAGCGCAAGGGGCCTTGATCAATGCTGCCAAACAATCGATTGAACAAGCGTTGAACGATTGCAGGCAGCAGTTGGCACAGGCCGAATTGCAAGCCCAATTAAAGGCTGAAACATTTGATGTCAGTTTGCCAAGCCTCGCCATGGCGCAGGGCGGTTTGCATCCTGTGTCGCTTAGCTTGGAACGTATCGAAAATATTTTTACCTCCATGGGTTTTGACGTGGCTCAGGGACCGGAGATTGAAACAGATTGGTTCAATTTCACTGCGCTCAATACACCGCAAGACCATCCTGCGCGTTCCATGCACGATACCTTTTATGTAGCGGGCGGCTATTTGCTGCGAACGCACACCAGTCCGATGCAAATTCGCCATGCCATGGCGCATGTCCAGAAATACCAAGATCGACTGGATGCGGGGCAGGACATGCCAGAAATTCGTGTCATAGCACCCGGACGTACTTACCGTGTTGACAGCGATGCAACACACTCACCCATGTTTCACCAATGTGAAGGTTTATGGATCGGTGAAAACATCAGTTTCAAGGATTTGAAGGTGGTATTCACAGACTTTTGTCATTCGTTTTTTGAAAACAATGACTTGGTATTGCGTTTTCGACCCAGTTTTTTCCCTTTCACCGAACCAAGCGCAGAAATCGATATTCAATTTCCAGATGGGCCATTGGCGGGCCGTTGGTTAGAGGTCGCCGGGTCTGGCCAAGTGCATCCGAATGTGATTCGCAACATGGGCTTGGATCCTGAGCGATTCATGGGGTTTGCCTTTGGCATGGGTCCCGATCGATTGACGATGTTGCGCTATGGCGTGAACGATTTAAGGCTATTTTTCGATGGCGATATTCGTTTTTTAAGCCAGTTTCAATGATCTTCTCAAGGCGTATTCATGCAGTTTCCTGAATCTTGGTTGCGCGAATTTTGTGACCCTCCCATCTCTACCCAGCAGTTGGCTGATACCTTGACCATGGCTGGTCTTGAGGTTGAAGAGCTGCAGCCAGTCGCACCTTTTTTCAGTCATGTGGTGGTAGGTCACATACTCGATGTTGAAAAACATCCAGACGCTGACCGATTGCGCATTTGTAAGGTCGATGTTGGTCAGGCGCAGCCCTTGTCCATTGTTTGCGGTGCGCCAAATGCCCGCGTGGGAATTTTTGTCCCATGCGCTATGGTGGGTGCGCAACTGCCGCCAAGCGAAGACGGCAAACCATTCATCATCAAGCTGGGTAAGTTAAGAGGCGTGGAGAGCCAAGGAATGCTTTGTTCTGCGCGCGAATTGAAAATCACGCACGAGGGTGAAGGTTTGATGGAATTGCCGGATGAGGCAAAGCCTGGCATCAATATCCGCGACTACTTAAATCTCGATGACACGTTGTTCACCTTAAAGCTCACACCCAATTTGGCGCATTGCCTGAGTGTGTTTGGTGTGGCGCGTGAATTGTCTGCGCTGACCGATAGCCCATTAAAACACCCAACATTTTCTGTGGCAGCCGTCACTGCAAAAGATGTATTGCCCGTGCAAGTTGACGCCAAAGACCTGTGTGGACGTTTCAGTGGCCGCGTGATTAAAGCACTGAATCCTGCTGCAAAAACTCCGGCTTGGATGGTTCAACGGCTTGAACGCTGCGGTCAACGCAGCATCAGTGCATTGGTAGATATTTCCAACTATGTCATGTTCGAATTCGGCCGACCAACACATATTTTTG
Organism: Bordetella parapertussis; assembly: GCA_945907335.1. Classification (GTDB taxonomy): domain Bacteria; phylum Pseudomonadota; class Gammaproteobacteria; order Burkholderiales; family Burkholderiaceae_C; genus Limnohabitans. Next base: position 2,313 of record CAMDSU010000005.1, read on the forward strand.
ATTTGCAAAAAATACAGGACGGCTTGACCGTCAGGTGGGCAAAACCCGGTGAAACCTTAGACCTGCTCAATGGTCAAACCGTCACCTTGGATGAAAAAGTTGGCGTGATCGCTGATGCAAAACAAGTAGAGTCACTGGCCGGCATCATGGGTGGCGCAGCAACCGCGGTTTCTGATCACACTCAAGATATTTATGCAGAGGCGGCTTTTTGGTGGCCCAACGCGATTGCAGGTCGCTCTCGACGTTTCAATTTTTCTACCGACGCCGGTCACAGATTCGAGCGTGGTGTTGATCCGCAAACAACAGTGGAGCATCTTGAACATCTCACGTCTTTGATTCTTGCTATTTGCGGAACTGAAAAAACCACGGTGGGTCCAGTTGACGACCACCAGATTGATATGCCTGTGGTTACTCCTGTGACGGTACGGGTTGAGCGCGCCAATAAAGTACTTGGAACAGCTATTAGTCAGCAGGACATGGTGAGTGCTTTGCAAGCTCTCGGTCTAGAGGTTGCACAAGCTGCTGGACAACTGACCGTTCATCCACCGTCATACAGGTTTGACCTGAAAATTGAAGAAGATTTGATTGAAGAAATCGCACGCATGGTGGGGTTTGAAAACCTGCCGGCAACCTCGCCAAAAGCGCCCATCGCCCCCAAAATCCGACCAGAAAACCAGCGTCATGGATTTGCTGTCAGAAGACAATTGGCTGACTTGGGGTATCAAGAAACCATCAATTTTAGTTTTGTAGATGAGCAATGGGAGCGAACCCTCGCCGGCAATGATGCACCCATACAACTGCTCAACCCAATTGCCAGCCAAATGAACGTGATGCGGTCTTCATTGATGGGCTCGTTGCTACAAGTCGCCAAATTTAACTTGGATCGCAAGGCCTACCGTGTGCGTATTTTTGAATCCGGCCGAGTGTTCCGGCGCGATGCCAGTGTCCAAGACGGACTTCAATCAGTCAAAGGCATCCATCAGCCTGTATTCATTGCTGGACTTGCCTATGGTCCTTTGCATCCTTTGGCTTGGAATGGGTCCGAGAAGTTGAGCGATTTCTTTGACATGAAATCAGATGTATGTCGTTTGATGACAGGTCATGCATTGAAATTTGAAGCGGCAGAGCACCCCGCGTTGCACCCTGGACGCACAGCCCGAATTTCCAATGAAAACCAAACTGTGGGATGGATCGGCGAACTTCATCCCCAGTGGCGTCAGCAATGGGGCTTTGCCCATGCGCCTGTCCTTTTTGAATTGGACATGGATGCTGTAATGCGACACCCGCTGCCACATGCGCAATCTGTGTCTCGCTTGCATCCGGTCGAGCGCGATTTAGCGATTGTGGTCAAAGAAGAGGTCACACATGATGCATTGATGGAGTGCATCAAAAAGGCTGATACCACACACTTGCTTAAAAATGCCACGTTGTTTGATGTGTACCGCCCTGCAAAACCAGATGTATCTGTTCAGCCTGGCGAAAAAAGCATGGCTGTCCGTTTGTTCTTGCAAAGCACAGATGAAAATACACTCACAGACGCACAAATTGATGCGGTTATTCAATCAGTCGTCGACACATTAAGCCGCCAACTGTCAGCCAGATTACGTGCCTGAAGGAGCGAACAGCATGAACCTTTCTTTCGAAACCCTTGAAACACCTGCCTTGACCAAGGCGCAACTTGCAGAATTATTGTTCCAACAAATTGGCTTAAACAAGCGCGAATCTAAAGACATGATTGATGCTTTTTTTGACTTGGTTGCCAAACAATTGATTGAGGGTGAGGACGTCAAAATATCTGGTTTTGGTAATTTCCAAATTCGTACAAAAGCGCCTCGCCCTGGACGCAATCCTAGAACGGGTGAGACTATTCCCATCAAAGCACGTCGCGTCGTTACCTTTCACGCCAGCCAAAAACTCAAAGAGCAAATTCAAGGCATACCTAGCGAGGCTTTGCAATAAGAAAACTTTTGGCGCAATTTTTCTGCATGCCTAGTCTTCACTGGACTGATAATCCTTTTAAATATTGGAAGAAAAACTTTTTATTTGCTCTATTTTTAAATTTTCAAGTCGATATGCTTTGAATCATGCAGGTCTTCGTGTAACCTCTAAAGCCTTTTGAAACCGATTGATTCCATGGAGAATTCTCTCCCTCCAATTCCAGCCAAGCGCTACTTCACTATTGGTGAGGTGAGCGAACTATGTGGTGTGAAACCGCATGTGCTGCGCTATTGGGAGCAGGAATTCACGCAATTGCGTCCCATGAAACGCCGAGGCAATCGCCGTTATTACCAACACCATGAAGTGTTGATGATCAGGCGTATCAGAGACCTTTTGTACGAGCAAGGTTTCACCATCAGTGGTGCGCGCAACAAATTGCAAGAGCTGGTGCAAATGGAGCGAGACAAAAAACGTGCTGGTGAAGTCATGCTGCATGGCCTTGAAGAATTAGAAGATAACTTGTCTTTGAATGAAACTAAGTCTGATGACCCATGGGCCAGTATCTTGTCTGACAATGATGCCAACCGCTTGCAACTCTTGCGTCAAGAATTGTCGGAAATACGTGGGTTGCTCGACTGATCTGTACCGGTCAGAGCTATAATAATTTTTTCGGCGTGTAGCGCAGCCTGGTAGCGCACTTGCATGGGGTGCAAGGGGTCGCGAGTTCGAATCCCGCCACGCCGACCAAGCGATCAAAGGGTTAGTTCTCACAAGGAACTAACCCTTTTTTGTTTATGTTTGTAACGGAGTTGTTGAATCATGGCAGTGATGGTGTGCACTAAGTGTGGACTGGCAGATGACAGTCCCAAGCCAATGCGTTGCGCAAAGTGCGGGGGACGCGACTTCTATGCTTCCACGCCCTCAGCGTTTGGACCAAATAAGAAATCAACAACACCGACCGAAACAACAGCGGTTAGTGTTTCAAATGCCGATCAAAATTCAATAGCATCAAACGTCACGTTGTTCGACAAGTATGGTGGTGTTCCTACTATTTCAAAAATTGTTCGTGCGTTTCATAAAGAAATCATGTTGCGCCCCCAATTAGCCGCCTATTTTGATGGTGTAGACCTGGTTGTCTTGGCTGAGCACACCGTGAAATACATCGCCTTTGTCATGGGTAAACCTGCCGAAATCTACACCGGCCGTGATATGTATACCGCGCATGCGAAATACCATATCCATGGCATGCACTTCGATGAAGTGGCCGATGTACTCAAAGATATATTGTTGAATTCAGGTGTAGAAAAGCCGGATATCGAAATCATCATGCGAAGAGTCGAAAGTTTGCGCGAAATGATCATCGTATAAACACAGAGGTGCGTATGCATAAAAGCAATGTCAAGGCAATCCCCAAAAAACCAGTGCCTATGCCATTTGCCCTGCACACCAAAGCCATGTCCTTCAATGAACTGGCCATGCGTTACCTTGCCTCGCACACGAACCTGTTGTCACAATCTATGCTGAATGTCCGCATTGCGCATTTAAGCGAACAATTATTGGCTTTTTTCGGGGTGCAATTGCTCAACGATATTCGGCCCGAACGGCTGCAGAAATTTATTTATACCCTTGAGAGAAAAGGCCTTCATTCGCGCAAAATCCAATCGTGTTTGGTCACTTTTCGGTCCTGTATGAAATTTGCATACGATCAGAAATGGCTGGTTGATTCCATGCTTACAAAGCCGTTGCTGCATATGAATAATCAATTGTTGGCTGACCAAACTTTCATGTCGCACAGCGAATTTCAAGATTTGTACCAAGACTTGGTGCAAGAAGTCACTCACCCAACATTTCACTGAGCAGGAGGCACTCCTCCATAGGTTTGCCAAGTTGAACCCGCCAACCAACCCGCATCAACGGGTAGATTGATGCCAGTGATAGCGGTTGCCTCTGGCGACAACAAAAATGCCACAGCAACCGCGATCTCATGGGGTTCGACCAAACGACCCATGGCGGATTGCGACATTAAATCTTTGGGATCACGGTCACCGCGGTCAATGGCCGCTTGCAATGCCTCTGTGCGGGTGTAGCCTGGCGAAACTGCATTGACCCTGACCCCGGTTCGTCCCCATTCTGCCGCCAATCCAGAGGTCATAGAAATCACTGCCGCTTTGGCTGGTGCATAGGCATGTAAGGGGTTGGAACGCATGCCCGCAATGGAGGCAAGGTTCACGATAGACCCGGTCCTGCGCTGCACCATGGCATGACCAAAAATCGCGCAGCATAAATAAGTGCCCCGAAAATCTACATTCAACACCTGTTCCCATTCGCCCATGGTCAACTTGTCGGGCGCCAAGCGATGTTGCAATATGCCTGCGCTGTTGACCAAACAGTTCACCGGGCCAAACGTATGTTCAATATGCATCAAACTGGCTTTTAAGGCGGACTCGTCTGTGACATCACACGCCACAAATCCAATGGCTTGGGAGTGACTGTTGTTGGCAGAGGCGGGCAGGTCCAAGACAACCACATGGTGACCGATATGAATGAGGTGATTCACGCAAGCCGCGCCAATACCGCTTGCGCCGCCTGTGACCAAAGTGACGGAGGTGTATTTCATGTGTGTGCCTGTTATTGGTTGCCTATGACGCCTTGCAAAATCACAAATTTTGCAGAGAAAGTGGCTTTGGCTGAGCCTGTCGCCAAACTTTGCTTGTTGTTCAGAGCCGCCACATTGAATTGGTATTCGTGACCCAATGTCGTGAAATTTTCAGGACACGGCCCATTGTATTTATCAAGTCCACCAGCTGGAATTTCATACTCGGAGGGAAACCCCTCGGGATTAATCAGGGTTGCACCACCATGGTCATGGTTTTTATTGTCCAAATCCACCATGTTGACTCTCAGGCTGGTGGTGCCTTGAGGAATGTTTTTTAACTTGATGGCGGGGGAGGTGTTTGAGCAGTGGTGAGCAATATTCCAGCGGAAATTCACGCTTAGGCTGGACTGGGCCCATGCCGGGGCAAGAAAAAATGACATGAAAAATACGAGGATGGTATGCATTGACTTCTCCTGTCTGATCGCGATTATGTCCTCTGACAAAGCCAGATGATCCGACCTCTCAAACCGGGACGCAAAAAAAGGGAAAAACGCCCAGACAAAAACCAGCCTTGCAAGGCTGGCGTAAACTTGCCTTTTAAATTTTTCTACCCCAAACGCCATGCGAAGTGATATTGAAATTGCCCAAGCAGCCACCCTTCAACGTGTTGCCGAATTAGCGCACAGTTACCTAGGTATTTCAGACGAGCATTTGTATGCCTACGGGCATCACAAAGCCAAACTTTCTCTGAAATACATTGAAACATTGCCTGCTCGAAAAAGCAGCAAATTGGTACTGGTCACCGCCATTTCACCCACGCCCGCTGGCGAGGGCAAGACCACCACCACGGTCGGTTTGGGTGATGCACTTTGCAAAATCGGAAAAAAAAGTTTGATATGTTTACGTGAGCCATCTTTAGGGCCTGTGTTTGGAATGAAGGGTGGCGCAACCGGTGGTGGCATGGCCCAAGTTGTGCCCATGGAAGATATCAATTTGCATTTCACAGGAGACTTCGGTGCCATAGGGTTGGCCCACAACCTCTTGTCGGCTATGTTGGACAACCACATTCACCATGGCAATGCGTTGAACATAGACACCCGACGCATCAGCTGGAAACGTGTCATAGACATGAATGACCGTGCTTTGCGTCAAATGGTGGTCGGGTTAGGTGGTACTGCCAACAGTGTCCCGCGCGAAGATGGATTTGACATTGTGGTTGCCTCCGAAGTAATGGCAATTTTTTGTCTCGCCACCAGTTTGTCAGATTTGAAGCAGCGCTTGGGTCGTATCGTGGTTGGCTACAACACATCTGGCGCACCTGTGCTGGCCAGTGACCTCCAAGCGCACGGCGCAATGGCGGCACTTTTGAAAGATGCCCTGGCACCCAATATTGCACAGACCTTAGAAAATAATTTAGCGTTTATTCACGGTGGTCCTTTTGCCAATATTGCGCACGGTTGTAATTCTGTGATTGCCACTGCCACCGCCAGCAAGTTGGCAGATTACGTCGTCACAGAAGCCGGTTTCGGGGCTGACCTCGGGGCAGAAAAATTCATCGATATCAAATGCAGAAAGTCTGGCCTGCAGCCGTCGGCTGTGGTGCTCGTGGCTACTGTGCGAGCCCTCAAATACCATGGTGGCGTTGCCGTCAAAGATTTAGCGGCTGAGAATTTGCCTGCACTAGAAAAAGGCATGGTGAATTTGCAAAAGCATTTGCACAATATCCGCACCCATTACGGGTTGCCGTGTGTGGTTGCCATCAACCACCGCACCGAAGACACTGCCGCCGAAATCGCTATGTTGGAAAAAGCCTGTGCCCAATACGGCGCCAAAGTGGTGGTTGCCAAGCATTGGGCGAATGGCGGGGCAGGGGCGGTTGATCTGGCGCATGTGGTGGTGGATTTATGCGAGCAGTCCAACCAGTTCCAATTTGTTTACGACGAAAAAGACAGTTTGTGGGACAAGGCACAAGCTGTGGCGCAAAAGATTTACGGCGCACAAGGGATTTCTGCAGATGCCAAGGCCAAAAATTTAATTGATAAATTGCAAGAGCAGGGCTATGGCCACTATCCTATTTGCATTGCCAAAACCCAATATTCTTTTTCGACCGATGCAAAAGCATTGGGTGCACCTACTGGCCACACGCTGCACATTCGCGAAGTGAGATTGGCCGCTGGGGCTGAATTTGTGGTGATGGTGTGTGGCGATGTCATGACCATGCCGGGGTTGCCAAAAGTGCCCTCCGCGCATGCGATTGACATCGACGACGCGGGAAACATTGTGGGTTTGTTTTAGGAATAGCTATGAGTCAGTCAAAAAAGTGGGTGTGGGTGTCTGCGATGTTTTGTGCGGTACTTGCTGCGTCATTGACAGTGCCGTTGTCTGCGTCATCAAACAACGATGACACGGCACTGATCAGCAAAGCCAATACTTTGTTCAAACCGCTTCCTGTGACGGATGCGCTTGAAAACAATGAATTCACACCGCTTCGTGTGGCGCTTGGCAAAGCCTTGTTTTACGAAACCCGTGTGTCTTCGGATGGACGGCTGGGTTGTGCCACATGCCACAACGCTGCTTACCATGGCGCTGACGCGTTGGCATTGTCTGTGGGCATACATGGGAAAGTGCTTCCCCGAAATGCTCCCACCGTGTTCAACACTTCTTTGCTAGTTGCCCAGCACTACGGTGGCAACCGCGTCTCGGTAGAAGACCAAGCGTTCAAATCATTGCTTAGTCCAGTGGCCTACGGCAACACCTCCAATGAACAGGTTGAGATGAAACTCACCAAATTGGGCTACGCCCCGCTTTTCAAAGCGGCCTATCCCTCTGATGCCAAACCGGTCAGTGTGGAGAACTGGAGCAAGGCCATCGGTGCATTTGAAAGAACACTGATGACGCCCGCACCTTTTGACCGTTTCTTAAAAGGCGATGCAAACGCATTGACAAAAACCGCCAAACTGGGATTAGAGAAATTCATCAGTACCGGCTGCGCTGGTTGTCACAACGGCGTGGTTGTTGGCGGCCAAACCTACCAAAAATTTGGCATCACCCAAGACTACTGGTTGGTCACTGGCAGCACGCCCAAAGACGCGTTCAAGGGTTACGACAAAGGCCGTTTCCATGACACCAAAAATGAAGCGGACGCCTTCATGTTCAAGGTGCCTCAATTGCGAAATGTGGCTGCTACTGCGCCATTTTTTCACGACGGTTCTGTCGAGACATTGCCGCAAGCCGTCAAAGTCATGGCGCAGTTGCAATTGGGCAAACAATTGTCAGACGAAGATGTGTCGCATATTGTGAGTTTCTTAGAAGCATTGACTGGTGATGTTCCTTCTGACTTTGCAAAAGTCCCACAACTGCCTGCTGCTCCCCATTGATTTTTTTGTGAGCCACAAACGCATTCAAACAGGCTACGTTTTTTCGCCAAAGTGTTGGCTGATGGGTGTTGCATTGTGTCTTCACACACTTGCAGCTGCACAGTGGTCCTATTTGTCAAGTTCAGATGGTGATACGGTTTTGTTGGATCGCGGCTCTTTGGTTCAGAACAAAAACAGAAATTCCACCATTTGGATGTTGACCAACTTTGGCTCCCCAACCGCACAAAATGTATTGTCTGTCGCCAAATGGATCGAGTTTGACTGTGACCGCAACAAATACAGATACCTTGCGGTGTATGGTTACGAAGGACAAATGCAAACCGGTGCCAGACTGATAGATATGTCCAAAGTTACCCAATGGGACAAAGTCAGTTACGGTAGTTTGATTAAAAATATCCAACTCATTGCCTGCCTGCGCGGGCCGCTGCTCAGATAAAAAAAGTAACACCATGGACATGCAATTTGTAGAAACCTCCTTGCTTCGAATTGGTTACAGGGAGTGGAACCCGAAAGGTGCTCAAACCATTGTGTTGGCCCATGGCTGGCCAGACAGCATTCGTTGCTGGCACCATGTGGTCCCCGATTTGGTGCAAGCGGGTTATCGGGTAGTTGCTCCCGCGCTGCGGGGTTTTTTACCGACAACTTTTTTGTCTGACTCAACCCTGCGCACCGGCCAATTGTCTGCATTAGGGCGTGACATGGTGGAGTTTGTGCAAGCGCTGAACTTGCATCAACCCGTGTTGGTGGGTCATGACTGGGGCGCTCGTGCGGTGGCCAACGCTTGTGGTTTGGCCCCCGGAATTGCCAGCCATATGGTGTTGATCTCTGTGGGCTATGGCACGAATGATCCCTTGCAGTCATTGAGCATGGAACAAACCCAGTTGTATTGGTACCACTGGTTCATGGCAACTGAAAGAGGCCAGCGCACTGTAAGAGCCGAAGGCAAGGCATTTGCCCAACGCATGTGGGACACCTGGGCGCCGACCGGTTGGTATTTGCCTGATGAATTTGAACAAACAGCCATGGCCTTCAATACGCCTGATTGGGCAGAGGTAACCTTGCATTCATACCAACACCGTTGGGGGCATGCAGCGCCAGACTTGTATTACGCGCAGGATGAAAAAGCTTTGCATCCCGCGCCTGTATTAGACGTTGCTACTTTGATGCTGCACGGGGCTGTAGATGGTGTCAGTCTGCCTGCAACATCAGCGAATAAAGAGAAATTTTTCAGTGGTCGCTACGAGAGATACCTGTTGCCCGGCGTGGGACATTTCCCGCAAAGGGAAACGCCTGCCAAAGTGGCGCAGGCTATTTTGAACTTCTTGGGCTGATCAGCTCTCTAGCCAATCGCAGATCACTTGCCACTGCTGTAAGTCTTTTTCAACTTTGCCCGGCGTGATATCAAACATGCTGAGTCCGTGCGCTGCCAAATGCAAATAGTATTGGGTGTCGCGTAAAAAGCCCACGATGGGTACATCTAATTTGTCCATGAATTCGCGTAATTTATTGGCAGCGATGGTTCGTTCGTCAACCCGCATCCCAATGATGCCGAGTTTGGTTTTCGTGGTTTTAGTGATCTCGCGAACTTGCGTGATGAAGGCTTGTGCGGCGTACATGTCAAAAATGCTGGGCATGATGGGGATCAGCAACTTGTCAGCACGACTAACGACTTCCTTGAAGCGCCAACCCCCTAAGCCTCCAGGAGTATCAATGACAACGTGGGTGGTTCCTCGTGGTGGTTTGGCAGTTAAAACCAAATCTGCCTGCAATTCCCAAGTGGCTATTTTGGTAGCCCCGGTAGGTCTTAAATCGAGCCAAAGTTTTGAAGATTGCTGGACATCCGCATCGCCCAACATGACCAAATGGCCGCGCGAAGCAAAAAACCCTGCCACATTCGTAGACAGGGTGGATTTTCCGGATCCCCCTTTGGGGTTGGCAATCACAATCACTGGCATATCAAGACAAATCCCAACCTTTGCTGTTTCTGCAATAAGTCAATGCTTGGTTATACAAGATTTGGCCTGATTGGTTGCCCTTGACGGATAAAAGGTAGCTTCTAAAAGGCATCATATCGGTGGATCGTGCGCAGTCCAATCCGCGTCCAAGTTCGCCATTGAAATGGAGCACAGCACGGCCTGTGGCTTGAACCCGCTTAAACGATGCACCCAAAAATGCCACGGCGCAAGCAGATTCGCACAACTGGCCTTCGGTCACTACCAGTTCGATGGACTGTGTTTTGAACCATTGCCCCACTTGCATACCAAGGGCTAACTCGCCTTGGGCAGAGTTCATATAGACGGGAGAAACAGCACGACTGCCATTTTTTCTGACGCAAGGTTTGATGTTTTGCACCAAACCACCCATCGCAGCCACGGCACTGCTGTCAAGAAAACCAGAAAATTCGACAAATTCCAAATAGCCCGACATGCATTCCGGATAACGCAATCTGCTGTGGCGTGTTTCAAAACGCTCGCCCTGAACAGAACTGATCAATTGGACTTGAGAGGCCGGGTAACCATAGTTGTTGGAACCCAAAACCACATGAAAGGGAGTAGCTTCCTGGGTGCTGAGAGGCGGGGGTGCGGCACATCCCGCGATGGCAAACAGCACCAAAACAAGGAATCGTTGCGTAATTGAAGTCTTCATGGGTGGCCTTGAGAGATAAATGGGCGAACTTTCATCTCAAGAGGGTCGACAAAAGATGGACAAACTTGAGACGTGACAACCGCCCAATGCAGGGCGGTTGTCACCAAGCTTCAGTGAACCACCATCAAGGTAAAGGGGAACACATACGCTTGCAAGGTCACCAAAATACCGACAAGACAAGCCAAGGCAATGGAATGGAAGAACACATAGCGCAGGATATCGCCTTCGTGGTTGAACCAGCGAGTGGCGGTAGAAGCCACCACAATCGACTGAGCATCAATCATCTTGCCCATGACGCCGCCGGAACTGTTGGCCGCACCCATCAGGTTGGGTGAAAGGCCAAGTTGTTCGGCAGCCACTTTTTGCATGCCTCCAAACAACACGTTGGATGCCGTGTCTGAACCCGTGAGGGCCACGCCTAACCAGCCCATGAGCGTGCCGAAAAATGGATAGAAAACACCCGTGTTTGCAAAAGCCAGCCCGAGCGTGGTGTCAGTGCCTGAATAACGGGTGAGGTATCCCAAGGCCAACATCAAAACGATGGTTAACAAAGAGTAACGAACCAACCACACGGTGCTGAAAAATATACGTACCATGGTCAGTGGGTTGTACTTCATGACCAAGCCGCCCACAATGGCGGAGAGCAAAATCCCCGTGCCTGTTGAAGACAACAGGTTGAGTGTGTAAATGGCGCTCTCAAGTTTTGGAACCGGAACCACTGGGGGCATTTTTTGAATCAAATTGTGAAGTCCTGCCAAGGCGAACTCAGGCGCAAAAATGCTGTTCAGCCAAGCCTTGACTGGTGGCAAACCCCAAATAAATATGAATACGGTCAGAATGGCCCAAGGTGTCCACGCACGGATCAAGTCAGCACGTGAATGTTGGGTAATCGCCCGCGCGGGCTGGGCTTGACCACCATCATTTTCATGGCCTTTGAGAGAGACTGACGTCCAAATAGTTTTGGGTTGCCACACACGCAAAAAACCAACCAGACAAGACATGCTTACAACGGCAGCAATGATGTCAACCAATTCTGGGCCGATGTAATTTGAGACCAAAAATTGCATGATGGCAAAACTCGCACCAGTCACCAAAATGGCTGGCCAAATGTCCCACATCGCTCGGCGTCCAGCAAATGCCCAAATCAGCCAAAAGGGCACCAGCAAAGAGAAGAAAGGCAACTGGCGGCCAACCATCATTGAAACTTCCATGGCGTCATAGCCATGGACTTTCGCCAAGGTGATGATGGGTGTACCCAACGCACCAAAAGCTACCGGTGCGGTGTTTGCAATCAGCGACAAACCAGAGGCGGCCAACGGGGAGAAACCCAAACCGATCAAGATGGCAGCGGTGACAGCCACAGGCGTGCCAAATCCAGCGGCACCTTCAAAAAATGCACCGAATGCAAATGCAATCAACAACAGTTGCAAGCGACGGTCTTCCGTGATGCCGGCAATTGAGTCTTGCAATATTTTGAAGCTGCCATTTTGTTCGGTGAGTTGGTGCAAAAAAATAATGTTTAAAACAATCCAGCCAATGGGCAACAAGCCTGTGAGGCCACCATATAAAGCGGCATTGGCGGCCATCTCGGAAGGCATGCCATAGACCACGATGGCGATTACCAAAGCAGCGAGCAAACCTAATCCGGCAGCAACGTGCGCTTTCATGTGGAAGAATCCCAACCCAGCCAGCATCACTACTACCGGTATTGCAGCCAGCAATGTTGAAAAAAACATATTGCCTAATGGGTCGTATATTTGTTGCCAGGTCATCGGGGTAACTCCAAAACTGAAACAGAAAATTATAGGAAGATCGGCCACAGGGTTTTCCCATGGTAGATAAAAGGGTCACATGATTGAAAGAAGCCTATTTAGCGCCGATCACGACGCATTTCGAGACAGTTTTCGCCGCTTCATGCATGCGGAAATTGCACCCCATCATGCTTCTTGGGAGCAGCAGGGTTTTGTGGACAAAGCCGTATGGAAAAAAGCCGGTACCTTGGGTTTTTTGAACATGAGCATGCCGGCCGAATATGGCGGAGCCGATGCAGACAAATTATTTTCAGTGGTACAAATTGAAGAGCTCAGCGCAGCCGGCTACACGGGCATAGGTTATGGCTTGCATTCTGAAATTGTTTCTCCTTACCTTTTGCATTACGGTAGTCACGAGCAAAAGCAAAGGTATCTGCCCCAGTTGTCGTCTGGCGACATGGTGGGCGCCATTGCCATGACAGAGCCCTCTGCCGGCAGCGATTTGCAAGGCATCAAGACCACTGCATTGCAGCAGCCTGATGGTGGTTTTTTACTCAATGGCAGCAAGACTTACATCACCAATGGATGGCATTCTGATTTAGTGATTGTGGTGGCCAAAACCCATCCATCCGCCGGCGCCAAAGGCACCAGTTTGTTCTTGGTTGCTGCCGATATGCCAGGATTCACCAAAGGCAAACCTTTGCACAAATTGGGTTTGAAGGCGCAAGACACTTGTGAATTATTTTTCGACAACGTTCGATTGCCTGCAGACAGTTTGCTGGGCGGCGTCGATTACTTGAACCGCGGATTTATTTGTTTGATGGAACAACTCCCGTGGGAGCGCTTGCAAATTGCCATTGGCGCGGTGGCCGCCTCACAAGCAGCGATTCACTGGACGCTTGACTTCGTCAAACAGCGTCAAGTATTTGGTCAATCGGTAGCCGCATTCCAAAACACTCGTTTCACATTGGCAGAGTTGCAAACAGAAGTTCAGATCGCCCAAGTGTTTGTGGACAAATGCACCGAACTGCTTTTACAGGACAAACTCGATACAGCCACCGCCAGCATGGCCAAATACTGGACCACCGATTTGCAATGCAAAGTCATGGACGAGTGCGTGCAGTTACACGGCGGAAGCGGCTATATGTGGGAATACCCAATCACACGTGCTTATGCGGATGCAAGGGTGCAAAGAATATATGGCGGAACCAACGAAATCATGAAAGAAGTCATCACCCGTAGCATGGGTTTGGGCACCAAATAAATCCGATAGTTATCAATGGATAGCGAGTGTGTGAAGCTCGAATTCACCCTTGTCGCGGTCAGAAAAAAAACAGCGCAAAGTTTCTTTGACGGTTCGAAAAGCCAAGTCGTCCCAAGGAATTTCGGCTTGGCTGAATAAGCGTGCTTCTTGCGTTTCATGCCCGGGGTTGAACTCAGGGCTTAGTAAAGCCGCTCTGAAAAAGAAATGCACCTGTCCTACGCGCGGCACATCAATGATGGTGAACAAGTCTTGTAACTCAATGTCTGCGCCAGCCTCTTCATCGGTTTCACGTGCGGCACCTTCGGCCAAGGTTTCTCGCAACTCCATGAAACCGGCGGGCAATGTCCAAAAACCTTTTCGGGGCTCAATGTTGCGTTTACAAAGCAGCACCTTGTCTTGCCAGACGGGAATGGTTCCCACCACATTCAGCGGGTTTTCATAATGAACTGTGTGACACGCTGGGCAAACTGCACGCAAACGCGTGTCGCCATCGTCCGGGTGTCGCAAAACCACGGCAGATCCGCAGTTTTTGCAATGTTTGATAGAGCCGGTGACAGGGTGGGTCATGGTAGTAGGGCGGATTGATGCGGCGAAAGATTGCAAACGCCCGAGTTTAGGGCAGACCACGGCAAGGCGTTGATTGCGGTTCACGTTATCCTCACGCCATGAAACTTCACAATTACTTCCGTTCATCCGCTTCATTCAGAGTAAGAATCGCGCTTGCGCTCAAAGGCTTGTCTTACGACTACCTGCCCGTGCATTTGGCGCGGGGCGAGCAACTCCTCGAGGGCTTCACGCAAATAAATGGCGACGCATTGGTACCCGTGCTTGAAGTGGATGGTTTGCGCTTGACGCAATCGTTGGCCATCATCGAGTATTTGGAAGACACACACCCTGAGCCTGCGTTGCTGCCACAAGACCCTGCTGGACGCGCCAGAGTCAGGGCGTTGGCGCAATCAATCGCCTGCGAAATTCACCCACTGAACAATTTGCGCGTATTGAAGTACTTGACGAATTCGCTGCAACTTGACGAAGACCAAAAAAATACCTGGTATCGCCATTGGGTGCGACTGGGTTTGGAAGCACTTGAAAAGCAATTGAACCATTCGCCAGCAGGTCGCTTTTGTCATGGCAATTCGCCTGGCTTGGCTGATTGCACACTGGTGCCACAAATCTTCAATGGCAAACGGTTCAATGTTGACTTTTCGGGTTTAGATAAAACCATGGCTATTTTTAACGCCTGCATGGCGTTGCCCGCATTTCAGCAAGCGCAGCCCAGTGCGTGTCCAGATTTTGAAGCCTGATTTACCAGACTGGCCGGGGGCAAGGCTGTTTTGCAGCACACGACTGGGAGGCGTTTCTGCGAATTCTTATGCCAGCTTGAATTTGGGCGACCATGTGGGGGATGAACCCGACAGCGTGAGCAGCAACCGACAAAGACTTGAAGCAATATGGGGCGCAAAACCTGTATTCTTGCAGCAGGTGCATGGCACCGATGTGGTGCGGTTGACGTCGCCACCGTCTGAACAAGGACTTCAGGCAGACGCTTGTTTTACGCATGAAAAAAATCTGGCATGCACCATCATGGTGGCAGATTGCTTGCCCGTGCTTTTTTATCTACCGCAAGCCAAGCTTGTGGCTGCGGCCCATGCCGGATGGAGAGGCTTGGCCGCAGGGGTGTTGGAAGCCACATTGAACCGCTTGGCAGAGTTCGGCCGCATTGAAACATGCAGAGTCTGGCTTGGTCCTTGTATTGGTCCGCAACATTTCGAGGTCGGCGAGGATGTCAGGGAAGCCTTTTGCGACACTGAGCCCTTGGGTTCGGATGTTTTTTTTAATCCTTTCAAACCCGATAAATATTTGGCGGATTTGGCTGGACTGGCAAGGCGCAGATTGAGCCTGCAAGGCATTTCACAGATTGAGGGCAATGACAGCAAGCCATCTTGGTGCACGTTTTCCTGTTCTGAGCTTTATTACTCACACCGGCGCGATGGCATCAGTGGCAGATTCGCAGCCGGTATTGCATTGGTTTGAGTTTTGTCAGTTTTCTTTCGGGTTGATGACTTAAGATCAATCTACTCTATCAAATACCATTTCTGATGAAGCCATTACCTGTCTTGAGTTTTCCACCAGACCAATTGGCGAAATTGCAGGCCCAGTACGGTCAGGAAATGCAGCAACTGTGGCAACAAGGTTTACAAGCCAACCCGACGTCAAAGGACCGGCGTTTTGCAGCGCAGGCATGGCAACACAACCCAGTGTCTGCATTTTCAGCGGCTGTGTATTTGCTAAACGCACGCACGCTATTAGCCATGAGCGACATGGTCGATACGGATGAAAAAACCCGGGCGCGGATTAGATTCTCTGTAGAGCAATGGTTGGCTGCTGCCTCGCCCAGTAATTTTTTTGCGTTGAATGCAGAAGCCCAGCAAAAAGCCATTGACACCAAGGGCGAGAGCATTACCAAGGGTTTGCAAAATATGTGGCATGACTTGCAGCAAGGCCATGTGTCCATGACCGATGAAACCAAGTTTGAAATTGGGAAAAATGTGGCGACCAGCGAAGGCGCTGTGGTGTTCGAAAATGAAATATTTCAGTTGATCGAATACAAACCCTTGACCCCTAAAGTCTTTCAGCGCCCATTTTTATTGGTGCCTCCTTGTATCAACAAGTTTTATATTCTTGACCTGCAGCCCGCCAACTCTTTCATACGCCATGTGGTCGAACAAGGCCACCGCACATTTGTCGTCAGTTGGCGCAATCCTGATGCTGATTTAAACCATGCAACTTGGGATGACTACGTTGAAAAAGGCGTGATCACAGCCATCAAAGTGGCGCAAGAAATTGGCAATATGCCGCAGGTCAACACCTTGGGTTTTTGTGTAGGCGGAACGCTTTTGACCAGCGCCTTGGCCGTGTTGGCGGCAAGAGGCGAAGACCCGGTGGCGAGTGCCACGTTGCTGACCACGCTGGTAGATTTCACCGATGTGGGCGTGCTTGATGTTTTCATTGACGAAGCGTTCGTGCAATTTCGAGAAGCCCAGTTTTCAAATGGCGGTTTGATGGCGGGGCAAGATATGGCGTCTACCTTCAGTTTTTTGCGCCCCAACGACTTGGTGTGGAACTATGTGGTGGGCAATTACCTCAAAGGTGAAACGCCACCGCCTTTTGATTTGCTTTACTGGAACAGTGACGCCACTAATTTGCCTGGGCCTTTGTACGCTTGGTATTTGCGTCAAACTTATCTTGAAAATAATTTGATCAAACCCGGCAAAGCGGTCATATGCGGTGAAGCGATTGATTTGCGGAAAGTGGATGTGCCGGTCTACATCTACGGCTCCCGTGAGGACCATATCGTGCCAATTTCTGCGGCGTATGGGTCGACACAGGTCTTTCCCGGCCCGAAGCGATTTGTCATGGGTGCATCCGGCCATATTGCGGGTGTGATCAATCCACCTTCGGCTGGCAAACGCAGCCACTGGTTGTCGACAGCCACGAGATTTCCCGCCTCCATAGATGAGTGGTTAGACAAAGCCGAAGAAAAACCAGGCAGTTGGTGGACAGATTGGTATGCATGGCTCACAAAACACGCAGGCCAACAAGTGGCTGCGCCCAAGCAGTTCGGCAGAGGAAAACGCAAAGCCATAGAACCCGCGCCCGGCCGCTATGTCAAAGCCAAAGCAGCGCAACATTTTTCAAACCTTTAAGAAAGATCACACATGAGTCAAAAAATTGCATATGTCACGGGTGGCATGGGCGGCATTGGAACCGCGATTTGTCAGCGTCTGCATAAGATGGGTTACAAAGTCATCGCGGGTTGCGGGCCCAGCCGAGATTTTGATAAATGGCTTCACGAGCAAAAAGTGCTGGGCCACACTTTTTATGCCTCTGTCGGTAATGTGGCCGATTGGGAATCCACCACAGCGGCATTTTCCAAAGCCGTGGCTGAGCACGGTTTGATTGATGTGTTGGTCAATAACGCTGGCATCACCCGTGACCGTATGTTTTTAAAGATGACCCCAGAAGACTGGAAAGCGGTGATCGATACCAACTTGAACGCCATGTTCAATGTGACCAAACAGGTGGTGCCTGGTATGGTGGAAAAAGGTTGGGGACGCATTATCCAAATCTCGTCGGTCAACGGGGAAAAAGGCCAATCGGGTCAAACCAATTACTCTGCGGCTAAAGCGGGGATGCACGGATTCACCATGGCTTTGGCGCAAGAAATGGCCAATAAAGGCGTGACCGTCAACACAGTCAGCCCCGGCTACATCGGCACTGACATGGTCAAAGCCATCAAGCCAGAAATCTTGGAGAAAATTGTGGCCACCATTCCGGTCAAGCGACTTGGAACGCCAGAAGAAATTGGCTCCATCGTGGGATGGTTGGCAGGTGACGAATCAGGATTCACCACTGGTGCAGATTTCTCATGCAACGGCGGTTTGCACATGGGTTAAAGCTGATTCACAAGCTACTGGGTACGAATCCAGTGTTGCTGCCCGTGATGCGAAGCACCTCCGGCAGCAACCGACTCTGGACAGGTGGTCATCGGCATTGAGCACTGACACAACGGTATCAGGGAACAGGTCCTGGATCAATCATGCACATAGCATTTGCGTTAGCAATGGCGTCTTCTGGACATAGAAACACCAAGCCCATGGACAAGTAGTGCTTGTCAGTAAATTCATTGCAGTTTTTGGTTTCAATGAATTTTTTGGGCAGGTCAGGACGTGACACATAGTATTTTTCTCTCAAAGGCAACACAGTTTCCGGTGCATTGACCCAAAAACCATTCACCTTTCTTTTGATGGCCTTGCGAGTGACTTTGGCGTCGTATTTTCCTTTGAGAATATCAATCAAAAACAAATTGATATCTGAAGTGTTTTCAGGGATGTTGAAATCTTCTACCCGCGCACCGTTTGCGATTGCAATTAAAAATTCCGCATTTAAATGGGCATTGGATGGCGCTAATTGAACTTGAGACTCTGTCATTTTGACTTCCTTTCAAATAAACAAATGGCGTCTTGGCTTTGTGGACCAGTCAACCTTTAGCCATGAATTTGCAGAGAAATCATTTGTATGTACAACAAAGAAAAGCTGAGTAATGCTTGAAATTTTTAGCCAATTTTTTAAATTTGTTTCAGTCCTTCACAGCGGTGTGCAACAGTTGTCAGCTTCACGCACCCTTCAGGTATAAACAAATTCGATCAACGAACAAAGCTTAAATGTTTTGTGCATATTTACAATGACAAAAAAAGCGATAGTTCAAAAAATTAAAAAGTGTTTTCAACTATGCCGCATTGAAAAAACAAAAGCTCTATATTTGCTGGCAATCTATGATGTATACATAAAAAAACAATCGGTATTTTTATCACTTCAGCCCACCTCTGTACTACCCAACAGTCCTTGATTAACGGTATCAATACCCCATCAAAAGCTTTATTTATTCCATGTTATTGTCGACGCGAATCAAAACGTTTCTCCCCTAGAAGATGAGCCTCGACCCTAGCCACCAACCCGTCTTTAAACCGCATCCCTTAAGCGTCGCGCCCATGATGGATTGGACGGACAAACACTGCCGTTACTTTCACCGGTTGTTGTCAGATCAGGCATTGCTCTATACCGAAATGGTGACCACGGGTGCTCTGCTGTACGGCGATCAACCGCGCCATTTGGACTTCAATCCGCAAGAGCATCCCGTGGCCCTGCAACTGGGGGGGTCTGAGCCCACTGATTTGGCCAAAGCGGCGAAATTGGGTGAGCAATGGGGCTATGACGAAATCAATTTGAACTGTGGATGCCCATCAGAACGCGTGCAACGGGGCGCATTCGGCGCATGTTTGATGGCTGAACCGCGCTTGGTGGCCGATGGCGTCAAAGCCATGTTAGATGTGGTGAGTGTGCCTGTGACAGTCAAGCATCGCATCGGTATCGATCGTATCGAAAGCTATGAATTTGTCCGAGATTTTGTGGGAACCGTGTCCATGGCTGGTTGCAAAACCTTCATCGTGCATGCCCGCAATGCTTGGTTGCAAGGTATTTCGCCCAAAGAAAACAGAGAACTTCCACCGCTGAAGCCAGATTGGGTGCGGCGCTTGAAAAGCGACTTTCCTCAGTTATTTTTTGTCATTAACGGCGGCATTGTTTCTATGGCGCAAATCCATCAGCATTTGTCAGAACTCGATGGCGTGATGGTTGGGCGTGAGGCGTACCACAACCCGTGGCTTTTGACCGAGTGGGATGCAGCGACTGGCCACCACACACCTGCTAAATCTCGTGATCAGGTTGAAGCGCTGATGGTGGAGCACATGGAAACACAAGCGCTGAATGGCGTGCCTTGGTTTGCAGTTTCTCGCCACATGCTGGGTTTAAGACACGGGCAACCAGGGGCGCGCAAATGGCGACAGGTTTGGAGCGATCACAAGCTCAAGCATTTGCCCGCCAGAGAAGTGGCAAGGCTGGCAGCCAGTGCTTTGTCATCGGATGTCAAGTCGCCCCTTTCCTAGGGTGCTTTCTGTGAATGAGGCGGCAACACTTTTAGACATTGAGGGGCCAACAATTCGCCCGAGCAAATCGTCACTCGGCGATGCCAGATACCACTTGGCTGAAGCCTCCATCGACATAAGTGATTTCAGCAGACACGCCCGCGGCGAGATCAGACAACAAAAACGCAGCCACATTGCCGACATCTTCGATGGTCACATTGCGCCTGATGGGCGACTGTGTCGCGACCACCTCTAAAATTTTGCCGAACCCTTTGATGCCGGAAGCGGCCAATGTCTTGATGGGGCCTGCGCTGATGCCGTTGACACGCATGCCTCGGCGTTGGCTGCCCAGTGATTCGGCCAAATAGCGTACCGACGCTTCCAAAGATGCCTTTGCCAATCCCATGGTGTTGTAGTTGGGAACATTGCGCAAGGCGCCCAAGTAGGTGAGTGTCAGCAATGAGGCGTTGTCGTTCAAATGCGGCAAGAAAGCTTTTGCCATGGCAGGAAAACTGTAAGCACTGATATCGTGGGCAATAGCAAACGCCTCTCGGCTGAGGCCGTCAAGAAAATCGCCGGCGATGGCTTCACGGGGTGCAAATCCGATGGCGTGCACGAAGCCATCAAAGTGCGGCCAAGAGGCGCTCAAATCCTGGACCAATGCTGCTATTTGTTCATCGCTGGACACGTCGCAGTCAAAAATCAATGTGGAGCCAAAATCAGCAGCAAATTCGCTGATGCGTTCTTTGAATCGTTCGCCCTGGTAGCTGAAAGCGAGTTCCGCACCTTGCGCATGGCAAGCGCGGGCAATGCCGTATGCAATCGAACGGTTCGACAACACGCCGGTGATTAAAAGTTTTTTACCGGCCAAAAACCCTGTTTTTTGCGTCACGTGGAAGCTCCTGAAAAATCTTGCAGAATTGTCGCATGCGAAAAATTCTGATCCTGATGTTGTTTTTGCTGGCACAGCCATCCTGGGCAGCGCATGCCTACGCCCAATTCGGTGACATCAAATACCCCGCAGGCTTTAAGCATTTCAGCTATGTCAACCCCGTGGCGCCAAAGGGCGGCAGCATTGCGATGGTGGCACCTTCCAGAGCGTCTAGCTTTGATAAATACAACCCGTTCACATTGAAGGGCACAGCGCCACCAGCATTGAACAGCCTGATGTTGGAAACCTTGTTGGTGGGAAATTTTGATGAGCCGACCACTGCGTATGGCTTATTGGCAGAAGATGTCAGTGTGGCCGCGGACAAGTTGTCGGTGACCTTCAAGCTCAACCCCTTGGCACGTTTTCACAATGGTGACCCTGTGCTCGCAATTGATGTGAAGTTCTCCTTTGAACGCTTAACCAGCAAGCAAGCTGCACCTCAGTTTCGAACCTATTTCAGCGAAGTCAAAGGATTGACTGTGATTGGCGAACGCGAAGTTCGTTTTGACTTCAAACGCGCAAATGCAGAATTGCCGTTGATCGTCGGCGGTATGCCGGTATTTAGCCACACTTGGGGGGCGTCCAAGCCACTCGACCAAGTAGTCACTGACATACCGATCGGTTCTGGTCCTTACAAAATCGGCAAAGTCGATTTTGGCAAAGACATTGAGTACGTGCGTGACCCTAGCTACTGGGCGCGCGACCTGGCTGTGCGCAAAGGTATGTTCAATTTCGACCGCATCAACTACAAAATGTACAAAGACACCACCGCGCAATTTGAAGCATTCAAGGCCGGTGAATTTGAATACATACAAGCGTTTGTAGCCCGTGAATGGGCGCGCGGCTACAAAGGCAAGTTGTTTGACAACGGCACATTGATCAAGAAAGAACTCAAGCACGGCAATGCAGGCGACTTTCAGGGGTTCATGTTCAACACCCGGTTGCCCAAGTTTCAAGACAAACGGGTGCGACAAGCGATTGCCTTGGCCATGGATTACGAATGGATGAACCGCCAGTTGTTCTACATGGCGTATACGCGTGTGCGCGGGTATTTTGTGGGCAGTGACTTTGAAGCTAAACCGCTGCCCGAGGCCGATGAACTGGCTTTGCTCGAACCCTTGCGTAGCAAATTGCCTCCTGAGGTTTTCACCGAAGCCGCACCGCTGCCGCCGCAAACCAGCTT